>JANMMV010000269.1:0-1824 GCA_031373565.1 Saprospiraceae bacterium | reverse complement strand
TTCTTCTCTTGTCATCATGTTACAAAAGGCATAGTGAAACCATTTTTTATTTGGTTCAAAAACCGAATTTCCTTTGAATGGATTTACAACACCACCGTTAACTTTCCAAAAACTCCATTTTGTAGTTACGATTCCCTGCGGTGCTGCTCCGTCAATACAAACTCCAGCGGCTACTTTGTCCATTGAAACTAATTTTTGAACTACCAAACCCGCTAATGAATGACCAATAACAATTGGCTTTTCGGGTAAAGTGTCAATCAACTTTACAATGTTGTTTACAACATCTTCAAAATTTACTTTTGCCAAATCGGGATTGATTTGTTTTCTTAAATTTGTTGGATTTCCTTCGTGACAGGGATTTGCAGGTGTATAGCATTTATAGCCCTGTGCTTCAAAGTAAGTTTTCCATTCTGCCCAACTGTCTGGGTTTACAAATAGTCCGTGTATGAACACGATTGTTTTTGATTTTGTCATTTTTTCGTTGTTTAAATTTTGTGAGAAAGAATTTGTTTGTAGTGTCAAGCACAACAAAACTGATAATAGAAATTTGCTTTGTATTTTCATATAGCAAAAGTCTAACTTCTTTTTCAGCTAAATTTTAACCCAAGTTAAAATCGTATCATTTGCCTGAAATTCTTTTTCTGATACGACTTAAAGAAGGTCCTTGAATGCCTAAATAAGATGAGATATGATACAATGGAATATTATTAAAAATGTCGGGATGATATTTTATCAAATCTAAATAACGCTCTTCGGGTGTTTGAAAAACGAAACTTTCTGTTCTTGCAATGGCTACATTAAATGCTTCTTGTGCTAAAAGTCGTCCAAAAGTTTCCCATTTATGTGATTGCTTATAAAGTGAGAGCAGGTCGGCAATGTTGATGTAAACTACTGTAGCATCAGTCATCGCTTGTGTATGATAGTCGCAAGGAATTTGGTTTATAAAACTTTTGAATGTTACAACAAATTGGTTTTTTGAATACAGAAAAACGTTTTTCTCTTCGCTTGTCTTGTTGTCTATAATGTATGAACGGAAAACACCAGTAGTTATAAATCCTAAGTATTTACATACTGATTTATGTTGGTTGTAATATTCTCCTTTCTTGTATTCTTTCTGTTGCCAAAAAGCATTAGAAAGCTCAAAGTCGTCCGCTGATATGTCAGCAAATTGGTTTAAAGCAAATTTTAAAATATCTATTTCTGTCATTGATTATTTGTCGGTTTGTAGGTCGTCCTAAAATGGCACATAACGGTTTGCGGCTAAAGAAAGTTGGCGATTTTGAAGCACAAACTTTATTTTGAAAACCACATTTCAAATGTAAAATAAATTTTCATCAGAAGTACAATGCAGCCAATTTTTTTTAGGTGCTGTTATGCACCGTTCTTTTTTTTATTTTCGTTGTCTACAAGTTCAAAAATAAGTTCAGTTAATGTTGTTATGTCACTTTCAATTGTCCCTTTCATATACCTTTCGTAAACACTTTTGTTGTCTGGTGGGTTGAGATTTAAGATCAAACTTTTTTCAGAGGCCAAGAGTCTTAAAAACTCTCTTTGTGTTCTTCCGTTTCCTTCTCTGAATGGGTGTAAATAATTAACATTGTCTAAGATTTCTGCTAATTTTTCGACTAAATTCATTTTGTTGCTTCGCGGAATTTTCTTGAAGTCAGCAATTAATTGATCAATGTATCTAAAAGCATTGTCAAAATGTGTAGTGGGAAAAAACTGTTTCCCGTCTTTACTTATTTCAACATTACGTTTTTTTCCTGCCCAAATATATATGTCTTGAAATAAATGTTTATGAATTTCAAAAAGACTGTCAATTCC
>JANMMV010000268.1:0-2107 GCA_031373565.1 Saprospiraceae bacterium | reverse complement strand
TGATTTTTATAAATCAATCCCATATAAACCACTTTAAATACTCGGAAAATTAGTATTTAAATCAGGGGGTCACATTCGCCGGAATAGGGGGGTCAGTTTGAAACGGAATGGTGGGGTCAGATTGCTCCGGAATGTACAGCTGAGAACATATTCGTCGCACCGCCATATTGCCAATGCACAGTTAGCTGCAGTGCTATTGTTTATTCACCTTAACCGTGCTAATGTCAATAGCATCGTCTAATAATCTGTATATCACATAAGTGAAATATTGCCGATTTGGGTGATATTTTATACCTGCTGTGAACCTATAATTATATGGCGGTCGTAATAATTTTTCAAGTTTCAATCTATCATGAGCTGTCAAAGAAGACAGCTTAGCTTCAACAGCTAATAAATTATTTCTATTGTCTTGCCTTTGATGTATTATTATATCAGGTCGTATTGCAATAAATGTCTTGTCAGCAATTTCGATTTCTTTGTCAACTCGAGTCAAATTTTTATTGTATTCTAAATCTACAGTATAAAACATGTCGTCATGAATGATACCAGAAAATAAGGTTTCAAAATAATAGGCGAGTCTATGATTTATACATTCTTCTCTCACAGCCCTATCTAATAGAACAGAATCTCTATAAAATATTTCTAATAGTGATGTTTGAAGTAACGTATTTATTTGTTCATAAATCATCAGTGTCATTTGTTATCATTCCATCAACCTGAACCAGTCTTTAACTGCAAGGTTTAGTCGGACTACTTCATCTTCTGCTAATGGACAACAGTGTGCAATTGGTCCTCTTAGTTGATTAAGGCTGCTCATGATTTTACTAAAGGCTCTTTGATTTCTAAAAAGGTTTTCAAAGGCTTCCCAACTTGCTTGAACTATTTCAGTCAGCTCGCCAAAAGTTGTGTAATCTATTTTTCTTTCAGAACGCTGTGTGAACCCATACTCTGCTTCCCGTTTTATGTTATTGTCAGCATTTTTTTTGATTTCTTCTTTAACTCTTGTGTCCCACCAATTATCTCCATATTTTTCCTTCATTAATTGAAGCACTAAACTGCGAATAGATGTTTCAAGACAGTAGAACACCTCATAATGTTTAGCCATTTCTTTGGCTTCTTTCCTAAATAACGAATCAAATTGTTTATAGTAATCCTGTTCTTTTATTTGCTCCTTTTCTTTTCTGCCCAAGTCTAAGTCGTAGTTAGCTTCAACTTTGTCAAGTGAGTTTTCACCTAAAGAATTTGATAATACAAATAGCTTGATTTTTGCTTCTGCGTCCATAGCTTAATCGTTTAGTAGATTTTCCCGCAGGGATTTAAAAATTGCATTGTATATAGCTGGGTCATCAGTTTTTGGAAGAACTAAATTGATAGTGTAGTTAAGTCCTAAGTTGATTTTTTTCTTGTGTGTTTCACCTGCTGGAGTTTCAGATTTTTCTGGTGTATCTTGAGTTTCTACTCCTTTGTCATCACCTTCCGCTTTCGACTCAAACTCTGCTAAAGACTTTGCATTCCAAAAAGAGTTTACTATATACTCAAGCATTTTGGAGTCATGAGATTCTCCAGTTGCTTCCATAACTAACCCTTTGAACTTCGATTTATCAAGCTTGTCAGCATTTTCATCTTTAGCAAAAATGTCAGTATAGCCTTTCCGTAAAGCTTCACCTAAACTTGCCTTAGAGGTAGTTGGATTTCTAAATTTTTTGTATAAGGCACTTGGTGTCCCATCACTGTTAATCAACCCAACTTTTTTAGCCCATGGAATAAACGTTTTGTAATTACCTCCCTTAAATCCCAATGTATTCTCTAGGAAGTCGCCATTAAAATTGTCTGGTGTCGCCGCAGATTTTATTTTCTCAAGGATTTTTGTCAATGTACCTGGTACTGCGAAGTAGGGAATGTTTTTAGAAGACATATTAGTTTAGGTTTAATTTTAGTAAAGTTGCAGCATCAACCGCATTGCAGTTAACGTCAGAGTGTGAAAATACTCACCCCACCATTACAGCCCACTCAAAAGTACCAATTAATTTCAAAAAGATGTACTACCTTTCGAAAAATAAGTAGCATGGATTTCATCACCCCTCAAAATCGCCACCAGATTACGTTC
>JANMMV010000253.1:0-9648 GCA_031373565.1 Saprospiraceae bacterium | reverse complement strand
AGATTTTTCCGTTGCCCACTTCAGTATTGATACCAATGCCCGCGATACCTGATACCTCAAATCTATCTGTCACAGTATTCAAAGGTATGTCAACTCTAGGTAAGTTGACATCTATAATGAACGAAGCAACAGGTCTAATATCGCCATCTACGAGATATCCGACACTCGGCCCTGCAAAAATATACCAACCATTGTCGCCACCTTTGGGCGCATATTGCATCAACAGTGGCGTCTCTAGGTAGTTGAGTCTTGTCTTAGTCTTGAAACCTACTGGTACATCTAGGCTAAACAATTTGATGTCTGTGCTAATGGGTGTTATAAATCCTTTCTGAGTGAAATTGAGTTCTGGTCTGAATGAGACATCTGCACTTAGCGGCAATTCTGCGGTTGCACCTACTGTCCATCCCGTATATCGATTCATCTGCGGTGTCAGTGAGGTGATAAGTCCTGTTGTTCTTGTTTCTGCTAAGTTGCCTCCTACCCTAATGCCTATGTATCTTTGTGCTTGCAATGACGTTCCAACTACAAGCGTGACCGCAGCGGCTAAGAATAAATTAAATTTGCTCTTCATGTTCATTTGTTTTTAAATGTGATAAATCTATTTGTAAATAATTACAACACCAAGACGTTATCATATCCAGCCAATTTGGTTAACATTGGCTTAAAATCAAATGAAATATTTGTTAAGGAATTTACTAGGTTACCTTCATTATTTTTTTGAAGTCAAGGTTATCATAGGACAGATGACTTCTTCCAGAGAAATACCACCATGCTGGAAAGTATCTTTAAAGAAATTGCTAAAGTGATTATAGTTATTTGGATACAAAAAGTAAACATCTTCCCGAGCAAATATAAACGAGCTACTCATATTAGGGCTTGGTAGTCCCGCCTCTGTTGGATTTTTAATATCGAAAGCATCTTTGCGGTCATACTGAAGATTTCTTCCCACTTTGTACCTTAAATTAGTTGTAGTTTCTCTATCACCGACAACTTTAGATGGTGTTTTGACTCGTATAGTGCCGTGGTCGGTCGTGATTACTAAATTTATGTTGCGATCCGCCATTTTTTGAAGGCAGGCCCATAAAGGAGAATTCTGAAACCAAGATTTCGTCAATGATCGATAAGCTTTTTCATCTCCCGCTAGTTCTTTAAGAACTTCCATCTCTGTACGTGTATGCGACAACATATCTATGAAGTTGTATACAATAGCTGTAAAATCATTATTGAGATAATTGAGCGCATTGTCTTGAAGCTGCTTTCCTGAGTTGACATTGGTCACTTTGAAGTATTCAGATTTTACTTCTTTTTTGACAACTCGCTTCAATTGTTCTTTGAGTAAATCAGCTTCCCTCATATTTTTGCCACCTTCTTCATTGTCATTTAACCACCAATCTGGAAACCGCTTCTGAATCTCAACAGGTAAAAGTCCTGAGAATATCGCATTGCGGCTGTATTGGGTTGCCGTTGGTAATATCGAAAAGAAATAGTCCTCTGACTCCACCTTGTACAATTCAGTGATGATCGGTTCGATGATTTTCCATTGGTCATATCTGAGGTTATCCATCAAAATCATGACAGTAGGATTGCCATTATTTAAAACTGGAAATACCTTTTCTTTTAACAATTGATGTGAAAACGTCGGACCGCCACCGCCTTTGATCCAATTGACATAGTTTTTTGCAATAAATTTATAAAATTCCTTGTTAGCTTCTTCCTTTTGCATCGTCAAGATCTCTTTCATGCTTGGATTTTGGCTTTCGTCCAGTCTTAGTTCCCAATTGATGATTTTCCGATATATATTGACCCATTCTTCTAAGTTTGGATTACTATTAATATCCGTTGATATTACCCTGAATTCTTGCTGATAATCTACAGCAGTTTTCTCTGAGACAAGTCTCTTGTTGTCAATGATTTTTTTGAGTGTAAGTAAGATTTGATTAGGGTTAACGGGTTTGATTAGATAGTCATCGATTTGAGAACCGATGGCTTCTTCCATTATGTTTTCGGCTTCATTCTTAGTAATCATGACGATTGGAATCATAGGTTTTGTCGCCTTTATTCTAGCCAATGTCTCCAACCCCGTAAGTCCTGGCATACTTTCGTCCAAAAAAACTATATCTATATCGCCTTGCTCTTCAAGTATATCGAGTGCATCATGTCCATTGCTTACCGTCACTACATTGTATCCTTTTTTCTCTAAAAAAAACAACTGTGGTTTGAGTAAATCGATCTCGTCGTCAGCCCAAAGAATCTTAATGCTATCACTCATAAATTCGGTATTTTATTTTATCTTTGATGATTGAATGGCCTATTGCCAAGTTTTGTTTTGTACAACAATGTATTTAAGACTAACGTCTGGCAAATCAATTATAGTATGATCGAATGAATAAAAAGAAAATATTTAATGATCCATTATATGGTCTCATCATGTTTCAACATGAAATTCTTTATGAGATCATAGATCATCCTTACTTTCAGCGTCTGCGTCGTATCTCTCAACAGGCCTTATCGCACTATGTTTATCCAGGAGCGATGCACACAAGATTTCAGCATGCATTGGGCGCCTTACATCTCATGACAAAGGCACTTGACGTTATTCAGTCAAAAGGGCATCAAATATCGGTTGAAGAATCAGAAGCTACTTGTATAGCCATCTTATTGCATGATTTGGGTCACGGTCCCTATTCTCATGCCTTGGAACATACGATTGTTGACATACACCATGAAGAAATCTCGCTCTCATTGATGAGAGAAATTGGGTATGACGTAGGAAGGGATTTTGGGCTAGTTGAGCAAATTTTTTCAGGTACATATCACCGTCCGTTCTTGCATGACCTTGTGTCTGGACAGATAGACGTTGATAGGATGGATTATCTGATGAGAGATAGCTATTTTTCTGGCGTTTCAGAGGGCATCATTGGTTACGATCGAATCATTATGATGATGAATGTTGTCGATGACAACTTAGTAATCGAAGAAAAGGGGCTATTTAGCATAGAAAAATTTTTGATGGCTAGAAGGCTAATGTATTGGCAAGTTTATCTTCACAAAACAGTGGTTTCAGCAGAAATGATGCTAATTTCCATTATCAAGCGGGTCAAGTATCTTTTAATTTCAGGGCAAGACGTTGTCATGTCTAGACCGTTAAAATATATCTTACAACAAGAAGGTATGGGCGAAGAATTGCTGCGAGATAAAGAATTTTTGAGTCAATTTGTGCGGTTAGACGACACCGATGTCATGTCTATGATTAAGGCTGCTGCCGATCACACCGATTTTGTGTTAAGGTTTTTATGCAATAGTCTTCTGGAAAGGGAACTCTTTAAGGTGGAATTCCATCCAAATACGCTCCCTGAACGCCAAAGGCAAAGTTTTCTAGCTACAAACGAAAATAAAAATCAGCTAACAGATGAAGAACTTTCTTATCTCTTTGTTGAGAAAATAGAAAATTTTAGTTACTACAATACTGCTGAAAATCAGATAATAATATTAAAGAAGGATGGTACCGTTAAACCTTATGAAGAATACATCAATACTAATGGTTATTCATCCGTAGAGAGAGTAGTCTTTTCTTTTGTTCCATTTAGAAATAGTTGATTATGGACCTGTGGCTAAAGATGTTATATTATGTGACAGTGACTCTACAATTATGAAAGTGCGTTTGCCGCTTGTTGCGTCAAGGTAATGAAGTTGATCTTTTTATATGCCAAAAAAGAAAATGGATTACCAATTGGCAGTCTAGATTTCAAAACTTTGAAAAGATTCAGGTTAAATAATTACGTGCAATCTAGGTAAAATAAACAAAAAAGAGCCTTGGATAGATAACCAAGCCTCTTTTTTTATGTTTAGTTGTCAGTTATTTCGATATTCACGAGTTGAATACTTACTTTTGCCCATCTTTCAATTTACAAAATTTATTATCCTTTATGGACCATCAAATACAAGCACTGATAGATCAAGAATTGCACAGACAGCGCAATGGCATAGAATTGATAGCATCGGAAAATTTTACATCCATCGAAGTAATCAATGCTATGGGCTCATGCTTGACCAACAAATATGCCGAAGGTTATCCAGGAAAAAGATACTATGGTGGGTGTGAAGTAGTAGATCAGATAGAGCAGATCGCCATAGATCGCTTATGTAAGCTTTTTGGGGCAGAATATGCAAATGTTCAACCGCACTCTGGTGCTCAAGCTAATGCTGCAGTATTTTTGGGGGTACTCAATCCTGGTGAGCCTATCTTAGGATTTGATTTGTCACACGGTGGTCACCTATCCCATGGTTCACCCGTTAATTTTAGTGGTAAAGTTTACAAAGCTAATTTTTATGGCGTAGAGGAAGAAACAGGATGTATTGACATGAACAAGGTGGCGGCAAAAGCACGCGAAGTGAAACCTAAGTTGATTATATGCGGTGCTTCTGCTTATTCAAGAGATTGGGATTATGCTGGATTTCGAGCTATAGCTGATGAAGTAGGAGCGCTCTTATTAGCAGATATAGCACATCCAGCAGGTTTGATCGCCGCAGGATTATTGAATGATCCTATGCAGCATTGTCATATTGTGACGTCAACAACCCATAAGACATTAAGGGGACCTCGCGGAGGTATCATTATGTTGGGTAAAGATTTTGCCAATCCATGGGGAAGAACTACCAAGAAAGGTGATCCAATTATGATGTCAACCATACTTAATAGTGCGGTTTTCCCAGGTATGCAAGGTGGGCCTTTGGAGCACGTCATCGCTGCCAAAGCGATAGCATTTGGAGAAGCACTTGATCCTGCCTTCACAGTTTACGGGAAGCAAGTTATGTCAAATGCGCAAGCAATGGCGAAAGTGTTTGTAGACCTCGGGTACCAAGTCATCTCTGGCGGTACTGAAAATCACTTGATGCTGATAGATTTACGGCCAAAATATCCCGATGTGTCTGGCCGTGATGCAGAAAATGCATTAGTTAAGGCCGATATTACGATCAATAAAAATATGGTTCCCTTTGATTCGCGCCCAGCGCTCCACACCTCTGGGATAAGGATCGGAAGCCCAGCAATTACATCAAGAGGTTTTTTAGAGAATCATTGCCAACAAGTGGTCGAATGGGTAGATACCGCAATTAGTCATCATCAAGATGAAGCCAAGCTTGCTCAAATCAAGGTCGAAGTCAATCAATTTATGAAGCAATTTCCACTTTATGAATAAGAATAAAGAAGGTAGAAAGCTTGCCCAATCTTAGCTTAAAAACTGACAAGCACTATAGTTACACTTCTCTTGGGTTTACAGGTAAGCGTTTCTTGTACGTGAAGCAATAATAATAAGTCCATTTTAAGTTTGTGTCTAGCTTAAAAGGTTAAGATCTACTTATCATCTCTACTTTTGCTCGTTTACAGTTGTACGGTTTTCTGATTACTTTTCGATAAAACTACACCCTGATAAGCATCACTTTAGGAGTGCCAACCTACTTTTAGGTCATTATGTAGTCAGTTTGAGAAATCAATTCCTTCATTGTTATGTAGCGTTCAGCCAATGTTAAACAAAAAAAGGAAAGACAAAATTTTGTTCAAGAAAAAATTTCCCCTCTTTTTTATCAATTTGCACCACTCAAGTAATAAATTAACATCATGTATTAACGTATGATTAATAATGTATTAACCAACACGAAAAAGGGGTATATCTATGTAAATACTTGATTATCAATCGTATATATAGATTTTATATACCAAAAAATCTTTAAAAATGTGGATAAAAAGTAAGGAAAAAAGGAAATAGGCTGACAATGTTTTTTATATATTTACACCCGAATTTAATCCCTCACTCATACTTACAGCATGGAAAACAAAATTAAAAGAGACGAAGCTCTAAAAAACCTCGTCGCTGATTTTGAAATAAAATTTGAAAAAGGAGAAGTTGGATATGTAGACGAGCATGTATATTTAAAACTTTTAGAGTATTACGAAGACGAATTTTTACTCGATAAAGCAATAGAAATAGTTGACTGCGCAATAGAGCAGTACCAATACAGATCGGATTTTTATATAATCAAAGCGCGACTTTTATTAAATTTAAACAAATCTAGCGAATGTTTGAAGGTCCTCTCACAGGCCGAAATCATAGCTCCTTTTGAAAGAGAAATTAGTATACTGAAGATCAGAGCCCTTGCCATGAAAAAGGATTTCGTTGCAGCACAAGAGATCATCGATGATTTATCTGTCGGCGCTACTAAAGGCGACAATGTAGAAATCTTGGTAGCACAATCTTACATATATGAAAATATGAAAGACTATGATGGCATGTATGACTCTCTTGCCAAAGCAGCCCTGCTAGATACTTCTAATGAAGAAGTCCTAGAGCGCATATGGATCGGTGCTGAACTAGCCCGTAGATACGAAGATAGCGTAAAATTGCATTTGGATATTATAGAAAGAGATCCTTACAATTATCAGGCTTGGTATAATTTAGGGCACGGCTACAATTGTACCCTAGAATATGAGAAGGCTATTGAAGCGCTCGAATATTCCTTTATAGTCAATCCTGAGTTTGAGTCAGGTTATCTAGATTGTGCAGATACATGTCTTCAGATACGCATGTACGACAAAGCGTTGGAGATTTATGTAGACGCTAATCATAGATTTGGCCCTAACAATGAGTTGATGGTAAATATTGCTCACTGTTATATTTATCTCGGTAAGTTAAACATTGCAAAGCAATGGCTTATCAAAGCGATTAAGCTTGACAGTTATAATGACGAAGCGTATTATTTATTGGGCGAGTGTTATGCGAAAGAAGAAATATGGTACAATGCGATCAATGCTTATCACAAAGCCATAGAACTAGAGAATCGTCGCGAAGAGTATTATTTAGGTTTAGCTAAATGCTATTTGGCGATAGAAGACTATAATAAAGCAACTGTCAATTTTCAACTTGCAACGGAGACTGGTCCAGAAGAAACGCTTTACTGGAAAGAGTATATATGTTTTTTAATAAAACTAGGTCTTTACAACGAAGCAATTCAGGTACTCGATGAAGCAGAAGACCATACTTATGGTTCGGATTTGTTGTATTGCCGTGCTGTAACGCAGTACTTACTCAAAAATAATGAAGAATGTCATGAGCTCCTTGAAGAAGCTTTGGCTGAAGATTTCGATCAACATGTATTCATTTTTGACCTAGCTCCAGAGATGAAACTTAATAAGAAAATAAATTCAATGATAAGATATTATAGTAATTAAGCTATTCAAATCTTACTCTTTTTTTAATAACCAAAACTTAAGAGCCGCCGAGACGACAGGTCAAGGGGCTCTTTTTTTTTGCCCAATTTGACTTACTACCACTTTAATGCGTATTTTTGACAGGCCACAATGAAAAGAAATGTCAAAACCAAAATCTTCACTTTTTAGCGTAATCGCAGCTTCTTCTGCAGGGACCATGATAGAATGGTATGACTTCTATATTTTCGGAAGTCTTGCGACGATTATTTCAACAAAATTTTTTCCAGACGGCAATCCAACTTTAGCATTCTTAAGTACCTTAGCAACGTTTGCAGCAGGCTTTGTAGTCAGGCCATTTGGAGCCATTTTCTTTGGAAGACTAGGAGATATAGTAGGCAGAAAACATACCTTCATGCTCACTTTAATGCTCATGGGAGGAGCTACTTTCATGATAGGATGTGTCCCTACGTACGAACAAATAGGCATATTAGCGCCAATGGCTGTTTTACTTCTGAGACTTTTACAAGGATTGGCATTGGGCGGTGAGTATGGTGGCGCAGCTACCTACGTCGCCGAGCATGCGCCCGACCATGCTCGAGGATATATGACATCGTGGATTCAGACTACAGCTACAGTAGGTTTATTTGTATCCCTGCTAGTGATCATGGTGACGCGTAACACCCTGTCACCAGAACAATTTGATGAATGGGGATGGAGAGTACCTTTTTGGATATCCATACTGATGGTTGGAATTTCATACTTGATACGTAAAAACATGGACGAATCACCCCTTTTTGCAAAAGCGAAGGCAGAAGGAATAACTACGACCAATCCTATTAAGGAAAGTTTTGGCCGTAAGTCAAATTTCAAATACGTGTTATTGGCGCTTTTTGGGGCGGTTATGGGCCAAGGAGTAGTGTGGTATACTGGACAATTTTATGCGATGAGTTTTATGGAAAAGCTGATGTCTATTTCCAAAATCCAAGTAGATGAAATCATGTTTATTGCATTAATTTTAGGAACACCTTTCTTTGTGTTTTTTGGTTGGCTTAGTGATAAGATAGGTCGCAAGTGGATCATGATGATCGGTATGCTACTTGCAATTATGGGATATCGCCCGATATATCAGCAAATGTATAGCACAACTGCATCTGCCACGCAGACGATTTTGACAAGTGAAGAAATCACCAAAGCCAATTTTACAACTCTAAATGCCACCGATTCCGTCCACATACTGAATCAAACCTACACGAGTGGCATGAAGATTATTAGTATATCAACACCATCTAAAGAACCAACGAAAACGGTGACAATTACCTCGCTCCAAAAGTGGCAATTAATCTGGTGGATATGGCTTCAAGTTATTTTTGTCACTATGGTCTACGGGCCTATCGCCGCCTTTCTTGTAGAAATGTTTCCGACAGAGATAAGATATACATCAATGTCACTTCCGTACCATATCGGAAATGGTATATTCGGCGGATTACTTCCCGCGGTAGCTACTTATATGGCAACCTCAGCTAAGACAGCTGGTGATGTTCAGTGGTATCTAGCAGGGCTATGGTACCCCATCAGCGTAGCAACGGTTTGTCTTGTTATCGGCGTTATATATTTACCTTCTCGACCACATAACAGTAAAAATTCGTTATGAAAATCATTATAAAAAAATACCTCGGCCTTTTGTGGATGGCACTTGCGCAGTTAGTTGTTTATTACGGTTTAACGGTTTTAGGCTGGCCTAAACTTACTTCCGGCAAACAAGATGATCTTGTCTTCGGTATCATCATCGTATTTATTTTACTACCTATCATTGCAGGTGGATTGATGATGTTTGGATATTACGCGTGGACAGAAGAATATAGTGAAGAGCGTTAAGGTTTACGCTTAATCAGTATATTCTCTCCATTTTTTAATCCTTTCAATCCATTCATTAACATCTCCAAGCGGAGCACCACCGTATTTTATAGCGTCTAGTGCATTTTGAATAGCGAAATACTCACCTTTTAAATAATCATCAGACTGTTTTAAGGCTAAACCTGCAACGATGGACGAGCGGTCTAATTGTTGAAAAGGCACATCTAACTTTGCCTGCAGTGCCTGCTGCCAAAGATCCAATATTTCATCAAAATTCACATGGCTTGAATCACCAAATTCATTGCTATCATATATGTTATTATCTTGAATTGGTTCTATTGCTTTATGAACAATAGAGGGCTCAATATCCTGGATAGGGTTTTCTTTAAGCTGAGCTGGCATATAAGAAGACACATCATCAACGTTTCTAGGCGTTGCTACTACTTTGGTACTTGCTGACAAAATGGGTTCGTTAGCGTCTGGCTGTCTTATGATGGCTTGATCTGCTATAGAGATATCTTTAAGGGTATTATTCCGACGACGTTTCCACCATACCCATATCCCGAAGATACTTAGACCAGCCAAAAGTC
>JANMMV010000248.1:0-7030 GCA_031373565.1 Saprospiraceae bacterium | reverse complement strand
CCTCCAAGTGATTAATAGTCAGTTCGGTATCCTGAGTTGATACTATGTCTGGCTGCATCGTGTATCCGGTATTGAAAATTTCTGGTAGAACAAGAAGATCGGTGGAATCCTTCAATGCAGCACAAGTCTGAGTTATTTTTTCAAGATTATACTGGACATCGAGCCATTTTACATCCCATTGAAAAATAGTAACTCGCATTATCCTAATATTCTTTACGTTTCCAAGGTGGAAGTTTTTTCTTAAGTGCTGTCATATCTATAGGGCCATGTTTTGGTCTATTTCTACGCTCAGCGACAAGCTTACTTTCAACTTTGGGCATCGAAACAGCAACTTCGATAATTCGATCATCGTAAGATGTTCCGTTCAGTGCATCAATAGCAGCGCGTCCGTCTACCGCATCGTCTAGAGTGACAAAACAAAATCCTCTACCTTGGCGAGTTTTTTTGTCAATTGGTATGTTGATTTCTGTCACTGTACCAAAAACTTCAAATAGAGCTTTAATATCTTTCTCTTTCCACCTGATCGGAATCTTATTTACAAATAGCGTCATTAATATAAATTTAAGGTCAAAAGTAGGCTTTTTATGCCATAAGTGACAAAAAATGTATTTTGGAGATTATCAATTAGCTTGGGGATGCTATCATCAATATTGCAACCTTGATTTGTTGACTATCTCAATGTCATGCTAGAAATTTCTTTGCCATGAATTAATGAAGAATATTTAAAAAGCGTTTCATTGTTAATAATTACTTGACAAATGGCGACCGTTTTTAGCTCTTCAGTTAAGGAAACATTGACAAATTTATATTAGTTGTCGCCACGCAAGCCACTTTGATCAATTCGCCATTGGCAAAGAAATATAACCCTTGAATGATTTATCATCTTCAAAAACGACATTGGTATAATCGGTAACAACATTGTACATCGTATCGCGCTCTATCGGTTTGCGATTCACTCTGCGAATCAACGTTACTAAATCTTCTGTGCTCAAAGATGGATTTTGTTCTTCTGAGCCTGCCATTGAATAGATCTTAGTCGTATCATCGATTGTTCCGTCGATATCGTTCACACCAAATGCAAGACTCAGTTGCGCCATATCGCGGCCAATCATAGGCCAATAAGATTTGAGGTGTGGAATATTGTCAAGATAAATCCTGCTAATCGCGTAATTGCGCAAATCTTCGATCGCCGTAGACTCTGACAAATGAGATAGTTGATTGTCTTGATTGCGAAATTTGAGCGGTATGAAAGTTTGAAAACCACCTGTTTTGTCTTGTAGGTTCCTCAATTCTTCTAAGTGGTGCACGCGATGCCAATATTTCTCAATATGGCCGTAAAGCATCGTTGCATTTGATTTTTTTCCTAGCTCATGCCATACTTCATGGATGCGTAGCCACTGGTCGCCACTACATTTGCCACCCGCTATTTGATCACGAATCTCGGGGTGAAAGATCTCTGCTCCTCCTCCTGGCATTGAGTCAAGTCCAGCATCTAGCATGATCTTCATACCATCTTCATAGGTGACTTTATCTTTCTTGAAAATGTAATGGTATTCAACAGGTGTAAGTGCTTTTATATGTAAGTCTGGACGATGCGCTTTGATCGCTTTAAATAAGTCTACATAAAATTTCACATCATACTGTGGTAAAACACCACCTACTATATGCACTTCTGTCACTGGCTGATCATCATATTTGCGGATAATATCCATGATGTCATCATGTGTATATTCCCAACCCTCATCACGTTTTTTCATAAGACGAGAATAGGAACAAAATGTGCAAGTGTACAAGCAAATATTGGTAGGCTCAATATGAAAATTTCTATTAAAATAGGTATTGTCACCATGTTTGGATTCGCGAACATAGTTTGCCATCGTTCCCAAATAGGCTAGGCTACCATTTTCAAACAAGTAAACTCCTTCATCATACGATATTCTTTGCTTGTTAACTACCTTCTCAGCTATGTCTAGATGTCCTTTTGGCAGTAATTTGTCATTCAACAAAGTCTCCAATGATTGTAAAGCGGTCATGAAATTCATTTTAAAGTACAAATAGAACAAGTTTTATTAAAATTTGATGCATTTTTGACGTTGTTTTTCTTCCTGATCCTATTTTATGCTTTCTATACTTATACCTATATACAACCAAGACGTCAGAGATCTGGTATATACGCTATCGAAACAGTG
Organism: Saprospiraceae bacterium; assembly: GCA_031373565.1. Lineage (GTDB taxonomy): Bacteria > Bacteroidota > Bacteroidia > Chitinophagales > Saprospiraceae > OLB9. The sequence goes on along the minus strand of JANMMV010000248.1, from coordinate 4,841 downwards.
TATAAAAGCGAATGTAAATTATCAAATTTTGTGTTTTGATGATGGATCAGAACCTAAATGGAAGGAGAAAAATAAAGAGCTAGGTTTCAAAATTAATGTCAACTATACGGAACTTGATGAAAATCTCGGTCGAAGCAAGATACGAAATTGGTTAGGACGATATGCTTATTTCGATCATATGCTCTTCCTTGACGGGGACTCACTTGTAAAAAATAAAGATTTTGTCCATAATTACATCAAGGAATTGCCCTCTGATCGTGTTATCTACGGAGGCACATGTTACAGCAAACGTCCGCCTGCCAGCAAGAAGAAATATTTACATTGGTTGTACGGTACAAAACAGGAATCCCCATCTGCTCAAATTCGAAATAAAAATCCATTCTTGAGCTTTCATTCAAATAACTTTCTAGTTAGTGCGAGCATATTTGCTGATTTTGGGTTTGATGATAGAGTACATGGTTATGGATATGAAGACACATTGTATGCACAAAGCCTAAAGAATCATCGAATCAACATCAAACATATAGATAATCCAGTCTTGCACGATGGCCTTGAAATCAATACAGTTTACTTGTCAAAAATTGAGACATCGATGGCTAATTTAGCAATGATCTATGAGCACAAAATGATGGAACCTACTAGACTCATCAAAAAATATGAATGGCTTAGCAAATGGCACATGCTGAATACTATTATCAAATGGGTAGAAGCTCGTGAAGCAAAGATTATAGATAATCTTCTATCGGATAAGCCATCGTTGAAATATTTGCAGATCTATAAACTTTTTCTTTTCAATAAATCACTAAACAAAAACCCATAGAATGAAAAATGTATTAACCTTAATTTTTGCGTTCAGTACACTTGCCTTTTTTGTAAATTGTAAATCAAAACCAAGTACTAACAATTCAACGCCGTCCGTTGGCCGCATAGACTTGCTCGATGATGCCCTATTTAGCATTATCGATACTAATGCTAGAATTGAAATTTTGGCGGACAGCTTTTTATGGTCTGAAGGTCCTTTGTGGCTGGAGTCTGAAAATAAACTCATCTTTACCGATGTACCTGCTAATGCAATTTATTCCTGGGATGAAAAGGCTGGAAAGCAATTGTATCTCAAGCCATCTGGATACACCATTCAAGATACTACTGGTGGAGCTGAAGGAGCAAATGGCTTAATGCTGGATCTTGAAGGCAATTTGATCTTGTGCCAGCACGGTAATCGTGCCATTGCCAAAATGAAAGCACCTCTATCAGCGCCCAAATCTGACTTTGATTTCATAGCGACACAATACAAGGGCAAGAGATTTAGTAGTCCAAATGATCTTTACATAGCCCGAGATGGTGATATTTTCTTTACAGATCCGCCTTACGGGTTACCAGGATATGATTCATCTAGTGTGAAAGAACTAAAATATAATGGAGTTTTTAGGTTGCGAAAAGATGGTACAGTCACTTTGTTAGATAGTACGATGACAAAACCTAACGGAGTCGTCCTTTCGGCAGATGAGCGAAGCATGATAGTAGCCAATTCTGATCCGAAGGCAGCCTACTGGAAAAAATATATCTTAGATGACAATAAGAATGTAATATCTTCTTCTGTGTTCGCAGATGCTACTGATCTTGTATCTTCATTAAAGGGATTACCTGATGGTCTCAAAATAGGAAAGAAAGGCCATATTTTTGCATCTGGTCCAGGAGGTATTCTGATTTTTGACCCCGCAGGAAAGAAATTGGGTACCATCATGACAGAAAATGCAACAGCCAATTGTGCACTTGATGCAAAGAATGAGTATCTCTATATGACCGCTCACAGTTATTTGATGAGAGTCAAATTGAAGATGTAAGTTGTTATGTAACCGGATCATCTGACAATAATTAGTGACAGTAATTTTTAAAGACTTATTCTCTTTAACCGATTACATTTTTACGAAACTTAATGTTGTCTTTTGATAGTTCTCATGAGATAACTGCAAAATATAAAATCCATTCTTTAAGTTGGAAATGTCAATTTGCTCGGCCGCATTAGTTTTTAAAGTAGACTGCCCGACAGCATTTAATATAGTTATGCTTGTGCTACTTTGATCTTTGTATTTAATGTAAAGCATCTGGTTGAAAGGATCAATACTTATGGATGGAGTTGGCGTCACAAGGTCATCAACACTTGTCAAGATGCTACAATCATAGGTTGAATTTGGATATAATTCGAGTGGTGATCCTTGTTGGATATTATGATTAACAATTCCAGGGTAGGATGTATTGTACTTTGTGGTAGCAAATACGTCATTATTTGATATTCCGTTTCCTTTTAATTAGGGCCACCTGCATTGATAGCTTTAATATATTCCCAAGCCATATTTCCGTCTTTAGTCACTTCAACAAGGTATTTTGTATTTGTATAGTCATTTATTGGAATTTTTGTCTTTGATAAAGCCCAAAGACTGGGAAAATGATACAAAAATGATCTCTCAATAATGGCATAATTTATGTACTACCTTGTAATAATTTGATTCTTAATTTTTCTACTATGCGCCATTTACTATTAATCCTTGTGTGTTTAATGTATAATATAGGCATTTATTGCCAAGAACTCAATTGGATATACAAGGTGGGAGGAGTAGGTATGGAGTTTGGAAACGGAATCGTGACTGATGTGGATAATAATATCATCGATATCACAAGTTTTACTGGACAAGCAAGGATTTCGGTAACCACTTCTATGACATCGCGAGGAGCAGAGGATATCATTTTGCGGAAGAGCAATCGACTTGGTCTTTTGCTATGGGCTATCCAGATAGGCAGCACCAAGCAGGATCTTGCCTATAGTTTGTCGACAGATTCTGACCTAAATATTTACATATGCGGAGTATATGCTGATTCGCTTTTCGTAAATAATGCGTTCGTGTATAAGGGTCCGTCAGAACGGCCAAGTAGTTTTGTCATAAAGTTAAATCCAGAAGGGTTGCCGCTATGGATGAAATCGCTGGAGTCGACATTAGCAGTTGAAGCGCGAAGTGTATATGTAACAGCCAATGACTCATTGATCGTAACGGGTCATTTTCAAGGTGATACAAATTTTGAATCTGGTCCAAATCCTATAACTATAGGGTCTAGTGGCGTAAATGATATATTTGTCATGAAACTTTCCCCAACCAACGGAACGACTAAGTGGATTCGTCGTATAGGAGGCTTGGATCAAGATTATGCCTATGATATTGCAGCTGATATTCAAAACAATATTTATGTCACAGGAGACTTTAGACAATTGGTAGATTTTAATCCAGAAAATGCTGTTTTTAATGTGACGTCAAAAGGGTTAAATGATGCTTTTATCTTAAAATTGACAAGTCAAGGTACTTTTGTGTGGGTAAAACCACTTGGTGGTAATAGCATAGATCATGGGCAATCATTAGCAATAGATAACCAACAAAATATTGTGGTAGTAGGCAGATTTTCCGATATAGTCGCCTTCGGTCCTATGGGAAATCAGATATTAACCAGCAAAGGTGGTCAAGACGCTTTTGTCGTCAAGATCAACAAGGAGGGTGCGACCCTGTGGGCGAACAGTTACGGTAATACCCAACAAGATAATGCCAATACTGTGGCAATTAATAGTACTGGGGTCATCTTTGCAGCAGGCAATTATCGAACCTCGGTGGATTTTAATTTAAACCCACAAATTGAAAATATATCCACATCGAGTGGGGGAGCTGATAATTTTATTATTACACTCAATCAAGACGGTACATATAATGATCATTACACTTTTGGTGGTATTGCCAACGATCAAATCAATGCCATCGTTGTAACATCAATCGGCGAGGTCGTATCATCTGGTGGTTTTGGTGCTATTGTCGATTTTGATCCTTCTGAGATGGAATCAAATATATTATCAAGTGGTGGCATTGATGGATTTATGCTAAGTACTTCTGATTGCGTCAACCCCTACATCAAAAAACTCACCGTCGAAAAACCAGTGTTATGTCATGGCGAAAGAACCATCATACGAATGGAAGAGGGCTTTCTCAATGGCGCAACCCAATGGTCGTGGTCTAGAGATAGTTGTAATGCACTGGTTTTTGCTGCTGGAAATTTCATAGAACAAAAGTTTACAAGGGATCAAGCGATATTTGTAAAAGGCTCGGGAGGTTGTGTTAGCACAAACGATTGTAGATCTGTTTCGGTTGATGTATTTACGGATACACTGCAGTATTTTTATAGAGATCTCTGCCAAGGCGATACCATTTTTGTGGGATCGAGTGCTTATGTAGGTGCAGGTGTATTTGTAGATTCGCTATTTTCAAATTCCGGATGCGATAGTATTGTTATTACTGAGATCACACTTTATCCTAGTTACAATAGAGCTATCACTTACAATATTTGCCCTGGCGATACAGTCCGAGTGGGGACTTCTAAATATGCTCTGCCGGGCAATTTTACAGATGTCTTCCAGACAATTAATGGATGTGATAGTACCATTTTTTCAATCATAAACATCAAACCCACCGTGATCACTCGAACCGAAGCGACTATTTGTAGCGGGGATAGTATAAAAGTTGGACGTCAATTTTACAAATCAGAAGGTACATTTATCCAGACCTCTATCGGTGATAATGGTTGTGAAGATCTGTTAATCGTTAAAATTAATGTGATACAAACCACCACCTATCGATTAGAAACGCTGTGTGAGGGAGATCTTTATATCGTAGGTGCCAATACGTATACAAGAAATGGCGTTTACAGAGATACCTTTGTATCTGTCGTTGGATGTGATAGTATCATTATCGCAGATTTGATTTTCCTAAAAAACACTTCGACAAATTTATTCTTTAACTTGTGCAATG
>JANMMV010000227.1:0-1743 GCA_031373565.1 Saprospiraceae bacterium | reverse complement strand
GGTATAATGATAAATCCAATCCATTCAAGATGTTAGTCTCAGATTTCGGTACACCGATAGTCAAGTTCTTGATGGATAGTAATGACATGTCCAGTTTTGCAATATTTTATCAAAAGTAAGCTTAACTTATGATTTTTACCGTAATAATGGATTAGGAATCGCAGCGAAGGATGAAAATAAAATAACTGATTTCAGGAGCAAAACAACGTCAGCCACGATGGTGAGCAACTGAAAACAAGCAGAGTGCTTTGTTTTGAAGGAGTTTGATCTGTAATAGATTTTCTAAAGCATCTTTTCGGTTTAACCCAGATTACGCATTGGACTTTATTCGAATGGACATATGACAAAATAGTTGACATTGCTCATGAAATCCGTAAAAAAATGATACCCGAAGTATCATTTTAGGATTTTACCTAGACCTACAGGATCTAGGCTTCGTCAAAGTCTTTTTAATTGTCTTTACATTGAGGACATAAAAATGCGTCGTATTGAGCTTGTCGAAGTAAGAACGATGACAAATATGAAGTCAGATTTTCATGAAGTTCATTTCTAATGCGTATTTCCATCTAACTTGAATAGTTTTGGATTGTTACTTTTTTTAGAAAATCAATATGAAACAGAAAATCTGTTGTTTCCGTGGCTCAAAAACAAGTGATAGCAATTTCAAATCGTTGCTATTACGAGCATTATTGCTAGACCGTAGGGCTTGACGGATAATACGATTTGTAATGCCATGGCGTTCTATGTGAAAGATTTGAAATTGTGATGCGAGCCAGTACAAAGTCAGGAAAAAGGAATAAACCTAAAAGCGCGCAATCACCTTTTTTGAGCCTAGATTTCTTTGTTTACTTTCTTGATCGATGCAAGAAATGCCTGTGCCGCTATAAGCGGTGTAAAAGCCCAGCCGGCTCAAGGCGAAAGCCGAGAAAAAGTGAAATCTCAAACTACAGTTAGCGACGGATTTATTTTGCCCAATAACCTAAAATCTGGGTTTAACTGTCATATATTGATTTATGCATATATAAAAACGGTAAATATAACGTAAGTTACTACCTTTACACCACCATAAAAAATGTAGGAGTATCAAATTATCTTCAATTTCCACCGAAACAAATGCATATATTGCCCTGGCAGTAACAAGTGTAGTTTGGGGAACCACATGGTTAGTATCGAAAGAAGGCGTGCAAGTGATGCCCGCTTTACAGCTAGCAGGTATAAGGCAATTGATCGCTGGAACCCTTTTTATTGTTTATTTTCTGTGGAAAAAAATGCCACTTCCGAATCGCGAAGATTGGAAATGGATCTTTGTGCTGGCTGTCTTAAATTTTGTTTGTAGTAATGGCCTCAGTACTTGGGGAGTAAAGTATATCTCGTCGGGTCTTGGTTGCCTCATTGGTGCTATATATCCGCTATGGTTAGTCATGTGGAGAGTGTGGGGTGAGAGACAAGTTCCACCTAGGTTGAGTATTGTTGGGCTAATCATGGGTTTTCTAGGTATATCTATTATTTTTTATGATTATTTGGGCGATTTATTCAAGCCTGATTTCAGATTTGGTATATTCTTGTCACTTATTTCTACCTGGACATGGACGGCTGGCACTATTATTACTAGAGACAAAGCAAAGTCATTCAATCCGTATGTTTCATTAGGTTATCAGATGTTATTGCTTCGATATTATTGTTGGCAATGTCTAGTTTTGATCCCGGATTTAAGTCGATCGATGAAATACCAAGTGTATCGTG
>JANMMV010000107.1:0-3755 GCA_031373565.1 Saprospiraceae bacterium | reverse complement strand
TGTTCCACCTCTTCCCATTTCGAACAGAGAAGTTAAGCCCCTCAGCGCCGATGGTACTGCGAAAGTGGGAGAGTAGGTCGCCGCCTTTTTTATGAAAGCCTTGTTGGTAAACCCAACAAGGCTTTCTCCTTTTTAGACCATTTGATATCTACTAACCATCATGTCTTAAATTGACTTCAACTTTTTTCTACCTTTACTGTTGAAAGTCAATGAGCAATTTCTGAGAATTCTGTCGTTGGTGATGGCCAAAAGTGCTACGGATTGCGCAGTATTTCAATTCGCTAATAAGTCCTTATTGTGCAGTGTTGACATAGGTCTGAGCCAAAGTTCCTATCATACTTATCCTCTATTAAGCGCATAATCAGTGGTCTTAAAATAAATTTTTGAATTATTGTAATTTTTATGAACACTGTTCATTATCTTTGTGTTTGTTTTATATATGGGCGTAGCACAACGAAAAGAAAGAGAAAAATTAGAGCTCAGGGATCTAATCCTTGAAGCTTCTAAAAGTATTCTATTGAAAAGTGGCAAGGAAGGATTATCGATTCGAAAAATCGCCGCTGAGATCGAATATAGCCCTGCAACGATATACTTGTACTACACAGACAAAGATGCGATTCTCCATGATCTTATGGAGCGCGGTTTTGAACAATTGGGACATTACATGGTCCCTTGTTGGTCGGAGTCAGATCCCGGCAAGCGGATATTGATGATAGGTCAAGCTTATGTTAAGTTTGCTTTGGATCATAAGGATTGGTATGATTTGATGTTTAACTCTGCGAGTCCGATGAAACATTTAGAGAAGTGTAAAGAAGATTGGGATGCAGGAGTGCAAATGTTCGATACGCTTGTTGAGACATGCCGTTTATATGTTGAAACATCACATCGCAAGCATTTAAAGCCAGAAATCTTGGCCCTACAGTTGTGGGCTAGTGTTCATGGACTTGTTAACCTTGCACAGACCGAAAGACTTGACATCGTAAGAAGTGGTGATTCCAGTGAATTGATTTTCGAAACGCTTGAATCTATTTACTTAAGTATTTTTCTAGGGGCTGAATAAGCTCTATTTTTTTAACCAATTATAAACACTGTTTATTATTTTAACATGATTAATCGATTTGTATTTTTAACCACTATTTTCATTTGTGCATTGGAGGCAAGATCGCAACAATTTGATGTCTTAATTAACCATGCATGGGATAATAATCAGCAACTTAAGGCCACGGCATTCCAGCTTCAATCCGCTGAAGCAGCATATCAAGAAGCAAAAGCTATGTATGGGCCTACAGCGAATGGTGGACTGCAATATACTTTGGCAGCAGGTGGTCGTACGATTGATTTACCTGTCGGCGATTTGCTTAATCCAGTTTATGGAACGCTCAATCAACTAACGCAAACCAATAATTTCCAACAAATTCAAAATTCATCAATACAGTTTTTACCTAATAACTTTTATGATGCAAAATTGACAGTTAAGCAGCCTATTTATTATCCTGACCTCGCCATTAATCGCGAAGTTCAAACGCAAAATAAATTAACCAAAGAAATAGAAATCAAGGCTCATAAGCGCCTGATAAGCAAGGATGTTATGCTGGGTTATATGCAGTATACGGCTTCCCTAAAGGCAATTGACATCTACCGTAATGGCTTAATCACTATAGACGAAGCGATAAGGACTACAAAGTCTATGATCACGAATGGAATTGCTACACCGGTAGCACTTTCTAGAATCGAAAACCAAAAAGTCAATATTGAAACCCAACTAATCGAAGCCTTATCAAATGCTGCTAATGCGGAAAGATATCTGAGATTTGCCAGTTCATGGCCATTGGATAAATCGTTGCCAACAATAGTTTTGAATCCACTGCCAGATTCTACAGCAAGTATTATTGGCGATCGTGAAGAAATATCCCTAATCGGTCAAGGGATTAAACTCAATCAGTTGGGAATCAAAAGAGAAGATCTATTCTACAGACCGCGCATTGGCGCAGGACTTGATGTGGGTTCTCAAGCCTTTAATTTTGGCTGGCAGCCTTATGGTATTTTGGGTATTAATATGGACATATCACTATACGATCACAAGAGACACAAGTACAAACAGGATCAATATAAAGCAGAGATTCTAAGTTATGAAGCCCAGCGCAGTCATGTAGGGGCACAGTTTGACCTTGCGGCAGATGTGGCTTATCGAAATCTCACATCTGCAATCCTTCAATCCAAAAACATCGAACCTCGTATACAAATAGCACGTAAAGTGTACGGTGACGCCCTTCGCAGGTATAGGGAAGGTGTTACCAATTATCTTGAAGTCATAGATGCACAATCACAGATAACGCAGATCGAACTTCAATCCGTCTTAGCTCAAAATAAGGCTTGGACCAAATGGGCTGAGTATATTTATACAGTGGCAGCTTATCAAATACCATAAATTTCCAATCTTAACCTTACTTTTTTAATAGACAATACAGAAATTATTATTTTATGAGAACCATCCTTTTTTTACTTGCCTTTATTATTGCTGGATCAATGACGAGTTGTAAGAAAGAGCAATCGGAATCTAAGCCCGCAGTTCCACCCGTTAAAGCATCCAATGCGACGGTAGTGAAAACTACCGATGTAGCCGATCTACAAGACAATGCCGTGATCCAACAACAAGGGATCGCAATGTCAAAAAGTGAAGCAAAACCTAGCTTTAAGACAGGTGGCGTAATTGCCCGTACCTACATTGCTGAAGGTCAAATAGTAAAGAAAGGCCAATTACTAGCTACACTTCAAATGGATGAAATCAATGCGCAAGTGCGTCAAGCCGAAGAAGGATTTGGTAAGGCAGAACGCGATGTGGCAAGGGCAAAAAATCTATACGTTGATAGTGTCGCTACACTTGAGCAATTGCAAAACGCAACTACAGCATACGAATTTGCAAAGAGAACGGTTGATATCGCAAAGTTTAATAGACTATATAGCGAAGTTCGATCTCCTATCAATGGAAAAGTAGTGAAACAAATCATGCGTGCAGGCGAAATAGTAGGTCCCGGTATGCCGATTTATGCCATCATAGGTACAGGAACAAAAGACTGGGTTCTTCAAGCGGGATTAGTAGATCGGGACTGGGCTAGGGTAGAAGTTGGCGACGCGGTAGATATCACCATGGATGCATATCCGGGTCAATCTTTTGTCGGTAAAGTATCAGAAAAAAGTGTAGTTACCAATGGTAATAGTGGGACTTTTGATGTTGAAATCCGATTTATCAAACAGCCCAAAAAGCTAGCAGCAGGTTTAATTTGTAAGGTCTCAATCAAACCATTACATAAACAAAACTATCGCATTGTCCCCATAGAAAGTCTTGTCGGCACAACCGGTCAGAGAGCAAAGGCGTTTACCATCGTTGAAGGCAAAGCTAAATCGATTGACTTAATCATAGCTCGAATCTTGGGTGATAAAGTTGCTATAAGTAGCGGCTTGGACGGAGTCACAAAATTGATTACCACGGGCGCATTATTTTTAGAAGATGGAGATTTAGTAGAGGAGCTAGGCGCAAAACGATAACACTTCAACTTTTTTAAGAATCAATTTTTTACACCTTTTCCAATCTCAGAAGATATGTCATTTAATCGCTTTTTTGTAAAGAATTGGCAATTTACCTTCACTATTTTTATTGCTGTGATGGTCCTTGGTATCAATGCACTTTTTAATATGCCTAGAGCAGAGGATCCGCCTTTTGGTGCGCCTATGTTTACGGTTGTTGTGGTTTACCC
>JANMMV010000086.1:0-5122 GCA_031373565.1 Saprospiraceae bacterium | reverse complement strand
CACATACATCTTGTGCGTTTCCACCATTATTCCATCCAGTATTCTCGGGAGCAACAGGTGCATATTGTGCCCATCCATCATCATCACTATTAAAATCATCTACATCTACCAGTCTCCATCCTTGAAAACTTTGATTATTTGAGTTAGTATAAGTGATGCCACCATTATTTTCCAAATTGACATTACCTTTCACAGTCGTGGGATTATTCAGATTGATAGCACTTGTTGTCACTTCGATCCTTTCAATACCATTGGTGTATATGGATGCCTCTCCATCTTGAGTAGAAAAAACTCCACTGTCGTTATCACCAGTGAAAGAGTATCCTTTACTACCATCAGTATTATTGACCAATGGAGCACCTTTGTTCACTGTTACTCCTTCTGCTACTTTGAGCCTATCAGCTTGTACCTGACCTGCACTGGGAAACAGATTAGATTGTCCCCTGATCGAGAGTGCATACGGTGCCGATGTCAGTTCTATCCTAGGATTCATTTCTTTTCCACCTATCTCTATGCCTAACAAATAATCCTGATCAAACGGCAAGGTTAAAGGGTCTGCTGCATTGTCGCCCAATATCTCACTGTAGATTCCACCATTGACGTCGACATCGGTGATCACTTCATCCCACAAGATGCCTGGAGGCGTATTGTCCTTTGCATAGATATTAAACTTGATCGGATAAACACCATCTTCGAGTGCAGAGCCATTGGATCTCTTAATGATTCCTTGGATACTCAGCTTGGCTTGCGCACTTGCGTATGTAGATGAGATAGTGAGTAAAAACATAGCCACCACTGTTCTCATTAGAAGCTTGCTGATTTGGCTAGATGCAAAAAGATTTGTTAAAGATTGTCTCATTTTTAGTAAGATTTTGAAGTGAATATTTATTATTAAATTGTTTTTAAAAATTGGTTAATGGTTAAAGGCAAACGGTTAAGGCAAAAGTGTTGATACATAAACCACTTGTCCCTCTAATCACGCTCTTTAATTGAAGGCAAGGTAGGTCTAAAGACTCTTTGCTCGATAGGAGAAATCTCGCATTTTATAGGAGAAATCTCGCATTTTATCGGAGAAATCTCGCATTTTGAAGGTAAAACCGTATTTTTTGACAAAATAATCAGGTTTTTATCGGAAAAGCTAGTGGTTGAAAACTTAGGGGGAAATTTTGTTCATAACGGTCACTTACTAGGTTTTTGACCCAGTAATTTGTTTGATGTGGTACCCAAAAGTGTTTATCAAAATAAACACCTTTTTGTCTATTTTGGTAGTTAGGTTAAACGAAACACAATGTGACACTAGCCGAAAAAGGTGATTTCGTAGTAGATGAACGATATACTTTTGAAGTAGGCATAAATTTCTAACTCGGTGTTTCATTTTTACGGTAGGTTACATACACAGTATCAACAAGAATTTGTGAAATAAGCGTCTTTTATTTTTATAATTAATCAGAGAAACCTTATCTTTGCGGCGCCTTATCAAAAATGATAGGTTTTATATCATGGTAACAATAGAAATAAACGCATCGTCAAGACACGGTTTTGGCAAAAAAGGGTCAAATGCGGACCGTAAAAGTGGTAATGTCCCGGCTGTAATGTACGGCGGAGAGGAGGTACTACACTTCACAGTTACACCAGCAGGAGTGAAAAATTTGATTTACACACCTGATTTTAAAGTGGCTGAGATTAACCTAGACGGAAAGAAGCACCGCGCTATCTTGAAATCTGCTCAATTTCACCCTGTATCTGAAGAATTGTTGCACATCGACTTTCTAAGTCTTATACCAAACAAAGCATTTAAAGTAGAAATTCCTCTACGATTCAAGGGTGTATCTCCTGGCGTAAAGTTAGGTGGTAAATTGATCCAGCAATTGCGTAAGATCAAAATCAAAACGACACCTGAGTCATTAGTTGACGAATTGAAAGCTGACATCTCAAAGCTAGACCTAGGTCAGGCGTTGAGAGTAAGAGAAGTAATCATCCCTAAAGGTGTAGAAATCCTAAACAATGCAGCGACACCAGTAGCGTTGATTGAGATTCCTAGAGCGCTCAAGGCAGCAGCAGCAGCAGAAGCTAAGGCAGCTGGAAAAGATACTAAGAAGAAGAAGTAATTTCTGACTTCTGTCTCGAAAGACATACCTAATTTAAAGGGGAGCTGGTTTTGTACTAGCTCCCCTTTTTTATTGCTTAATATATAGCGCACTAAAAAATCAACATCAGATAAAGCGCTGAACAGGCGTAAATGAAGGTTGCACCTATTTTTCTATTTTCGGAAGGAAGATATGCACTCGAATGCTATTTCCGACATTTCAAAATTGTCATATTGTAAAAAATAAAATATAAACCGTTTTACCCACAATCCATCATCATCACCTTAACCTATTCTGTGTCCATATGATTTGAATTTAACACTCATTTTACATTGTTTTAACATTACTAAGTGCTTGACAATCATATCCAAAGTAGTAAGCAATTGAACTTTTTGGCATAAGTTATTATTATAATATGTGTAGGTGAATTTTGAAAGCTAATTTTAGTTATCCACGATGGATTGCGCAAATTCACATTTTTTCCACATTGCTGATAAATTTGAAAATTAATAATGTGTCGATGTATTTGTACATTTGCCATTATATTTTTTTCTAATAAGTTACTAGTCCAAGAATGGCTGAATTTCCAAATCAAATCCGTAATATAGGTAAGTTGTCTCCCACCAAGCAAGACAACGAACTTATCTATGGAAAGGTACAGCCACAGGCCATTCCGCTCGAAGAAGCAGTTCTCGGAGCTATCATGATTGATAAAGATGGCTTCCCTAGTATTATCGAAATATTGAGAAAAGAAAGCTTCTATCTTGAGAAAAACCAGGTGATCTTCGGTATCATGTCTGATTTGTTTGGCAAGTCACAGCCGATCGACTTGTTAACAGTACATGAGTCGATTAAAAAAGCGGGAGCACTTGAAGCGATAGGCGGTGTAAACTACCTACTTGAGCTTACAAACAAGGTTGGATCGTCTGCAAACATTGAATATCACGCTAGAATAATAGCGCAAAAGTATATCCAACGTGAACTCATCCGTGTTTCGACAAATATCATCCATGATTCTTTTGAAGATACGAAAGATGTTTTGGAGCTACTCGACGAAGCTGAGCGTGGACTGTACGACATAACTGACCAAAACTTAAATACAGGCTACGAATCATTATCTACGCTAGCTGTTAAAGCGCAGAAGGAAATTGAAGCTGTAGCGGCCAAAGGTTCTGATACCACCGGTGTCACAACAGGATTTGCAGAGCTAGACAAACTTACTAACGGATGGCAACCTTCAGATCTTATCATTATGGCAGCACGTCCGGGTATGGGTAAGACTGCTTTCACATTGTCATTAGCTAAAAACGCAGCGGAGTCGGGCAAAGGAGTCGCATTCTTTTCACTGGAGATGGCAAGTGTTCAGCTTGTCCAACGTCTTATTTCGATGGAGGCTGAGATCAACTCAAGTAAACTTCGTAATGGGCAACTAGAAGCTTATGAGTGGCAGAAGTTACATTCTGCTGTAGATAAATTGTCGCAAGTTCCTATATACATTGATGATACGCCAGGATTGAATATCTTCGAACTTCGTGCCAAATGTCGTCGTCTGAAGCAAAATCATAATATCTCCATGATCGTCATTGACTATTTGCAATTGATGGCTGGTGCGCCCAACGGCAAAGGAAGTGGTAACAGAGAGCAAGAAATTTCATCCATCTCTCGAGCGCTCAAAGGCCTAGCCAAGGAACTACATGTGCCAGTTATTGCATTGTCTCAGCTGTCAAGGGCCGTTGAATCTCGTGGAGGTGAGAAGAGACCTCAGCTATCGGATTTGAGAGAGTCTGGAGCGATTGAACAAGATGCCGATATCGTCTCATTTATCTATCGTCCCGGATACTATAAGGATTCTGATGGTGCTAATCCTGACATTCCTAATGATTTGACTGAGATAATCATTGCGAAGCACCGTAATGGTGGCCTTGATACTGTCAACCTAAGATTTGTGCCACACTTTGTCAAATTTGAAGACCCAGGAGCGGACGGATTTAGTAATGACCTACAAATCCTTCCTAACAGTGCCATCTTTGGTAACAGCGGTGTTATTACACGCAAATCAAAAATGGACGATGGGGCTGAAGCGAGTGTAGGTGCTTTTGATCTACCAGATGATGGAGATACACCATTTTAATCAATATTAAAAAGATACGCTTATGCAACTTACCAAATACATTGCGGCAAGCGGTATCGCTACGAGACGCGAAGCTTCACAACTGATCAAGGATGGTAAAATATCTGTCAACGAGGTCATTTGCAAGGAACCGTTTTATGTAGTTGCCGCAACTGATGTGGTGACTTATAAAGGCAAGGTAGTTCATCTCATCGCTGAGCATGTTTATTTTCTGGTCAACAAACCCAAAGGTACGTCGACGACTGTTGCTGACGATACAACTTAAATTTCCACCTTAGTAAGTAAGAAAACTTCGCTACAGGTTCTACCTGTAGATCATTTGGATACGGATGATCTAGGGCTAGTAGTATTGACAAATGACCAAGAACTTATCGATCGCGTTGTAGCTAACAAGAAGGTTAGATCTATTTATCAAATCTTTCTGGAGCAAGCTTGGAAAGATAAAACCGCGCTAAAAACCAAGGAGTTTTATGCCCAACTTGACAGGACAGAATTTCCTGAGTTTACGGTCAAGATCGAAACGACCTTAAGTTTGACCGAGTTAAAGTCATGTCTTACTGCTGCAAAAATAGGCTTTAAAAAGATCGATCGCCTCGTGTTCGGCGGCCTCACTAAGAAGGATCTTCCTCGCGGATGGAACCGACCTTTGACCGAGAAAGAGGTCATCTTTTTGAAGCATTTTTCTTAAACCCGAATTTTAGGTTATTGGGCAAAAGAAATCTATTGCTAACTGTAGTTTGAGATTTCACTTTTGCTCGGCTTTCGCCTCGAGCCACACTTCGACACTGTTCAGCACAAGTCTAGGCTTTTATACCGCCTGTAGCGGCACAGGCATTTCTTGCATCGATCAACACTTCGACATGCTCAGTGCGGCGAAAAGTAAACAAACGTGTGACGCTCCGCG
>JANMMV010000061.1:0-2167 GCA_031373565.1 Saprospiraceae bacterium | reverse complement strand
CCCTTTGGTTTGTTATCTTAATAAAAGTATCTGGATTAATGGTCCATCGGCTTCAGTTGTCGTCCTAGATAAAGATATTAATCTCGAAAATTTATTTCTTGTTGATACTCAAATCTCAAGAAGTACAGGCCCACTAGTGGCATTATGGAAAGAAAAAAGTAAATCAGATCCCACATTCCTACATCATAACGATGTCCTTGCAGAGCTTAATGCCAATGCTATTTCAACGCTTATTGCTGATGATCTTGATCAATTTTCAAAACATTTGAAGCAGGTTTCCCAGCATCAATTCATGCATTATCGAGAAATGATACCCGAAAGCATCGTTCCATTGTGGCAAAGTGAATCCCACTTTTTAAAATTGTGTGGTGCTGGCGGCGGCGGCATGATGCTTGGATTTGGAAAATTACCTAATCATTGCTCTCTAAAACACTTTCCTCTGTAACTCAGAATCAAATTTCAGCCGCCAAGTGACAAGCTTGGTAGATAGCACGTTTTGCGTCTAGTTCAGCAGCCTCGTCTGCACCTCCTATTAAATGTGGGCTAAATCCATCAGCAACCAAACCATCGTATAAATCTCGATTAGGCTCTTGTCCCGCACAGACGATGATATGATCGACATCCAACACATGGACTTCATTTTTGTAGGTAACATGAAGTCCACTATTGTCCACTTTGTGATAGGTAACGTCTGACCACATACTAACACCGGCATTTTGAAGCGCCAGTTTATGAATCCAACCAGTTGTCTTACCTAGTGTAGCCCCATGTTTACCACCAGAGCGTTTTAGCATGTATATCTCTCGTGGTGAAACTACAGGCTCGGCTTTTTTAATTCCACCAGCATTTGCATATGCTATATCTATTCCCCATTCTTGGCAAAAAGCTTCGATGGCTGATGAATCGTCGTGGTTTTGTTGGTGGCTAAGAAAAGTAGCAACATCAAAACCGATGCCACCGCCACCGATGATAGCGACCTTTTGTCCTGTCTCAACCTTACCAGTCAAGACATCAACATAGCTTACCACTTTTGGATGATTAGCGCCTTCAATCAGCAATTTACGAGGATGAATACCAGTCGATAAGATAATTTCATCGTATTGACCTAGCGCGAGAACTTCCTTTGTTGCATAAGTATTTGTAAAAATAGTCACCTTATGTTTTTCCATCATAGCCTGATAATATCGAATCGTTTCCCCATATTCTTCTTTACCGGGCACAGCCTTAGCTAGAAGAAATTGTCCTCCAAGCGCAGGTCCCGCTTCGTACAAATCAACGATATGACCGCGCATGGCAGCTACATGAGCAAAGGATAGACCAGCAGGACCACTCCCTACAACAGCGATTTTTTTGGTTTTGGTTGTAGGTGCATAAATAAGTTCTGTTTCATGGCAAGCTCTGGGATTGACTAGACAAGACGAAATTTTCATATTGAACGTATGATCTAGACAAGCTTGATTACAAGCAATGCACGTGTTGATCTCGTGAGCCCTGTTTTGTTCCGCCTTTTTTACCCATTGGCTATCAGCGAGCATGGGTCGGGCTAGCGACACCATATCTGCACAACCTTCTGCCAAGATCGATTCTGCTATCTCAGGCATATTGATCCGATTGACAGCAACTAAGGGAATACTCACTTCCGAACGAAGTCGTTTTGTAACCCAAGCAAATGCGCGTCTAGGTACGCTTGATGCGATCGTAGGGATTCGCGCTTCATGCCATCCGATCCCTGTATTTATGATCGTTGCACCAGCTTCTTCAATTTTCTTTGCTAAGGCCACTACTTCTGACCATGGACTTCCGCCTTCTACTAGGTCTAGCATCGATAAACGATAGATAATTATGGAGTTTTCACCTAGACCAGCACGCACTTGCTTCACGATTTCTATGGCCAGTCTTGATCTATTTTCGAAACTTCCTCCCCATTGGTCTTCTCTTTTATTAGTACCAAGAGCGAGAAATTGATTGATCAGGTACCCTTCGCTTCCCATGATTTCGACGCCGTCATATCCTGCTTTTGCTGCAAGTTTGGCGCAATGGACAAAGTCACGTATCGTATTGAGAATATCTTCTTCACTCATGGCCCGAGGTTTGAAGAAGTTTATCGGCGCTTGGATTTCAGACGGAGCCACGATTTTAGGATGATAGCCATATCGTCCCGTATGTA
>JANMMV010000803.1:0-3163 GCA_031373565.1 Saprospiraceae bacterium | reverse complement strand
GAATTTAACAATGGTAATACAAATTTTCTGAAGTCAGTGGAAATCAAGGAAGTTCAAAATGCGCCTTTGGACAGTTACGTTTCCTTTCATGTAGATGATAAAGGAAAATCACTAGGGTCGTGGTCGGTCGAGTTTAAAGATAAAGTTGGCAATCTTCAGAATTTCGGACCTTATACAAAAGCAGATGCCCGGGTTTCTGGTAAATCAATTTTGGGAACGCAGACTAAGGGAGATTATGACATTACAATGAAAGGTATCAGAACAGATGGATCAATAATTGAAAAGGATGCTACTTCCAATATAGTACTTTGGGTGCCTACTAAAAATGAAGAGGGTTCAAGATTTAGTATACAATACGAATTTAATAAATCTGAAGCTATTGACATTTATGAGAAATATCTTAGCGACATTATTGTACCAAAAATACCTGTTGGAGGAAAGGTAATTATACACGGACATACAGACATGATTGGCGATGAACAAAACAATTATGAACTGTCCCTAGCAAGAGCTAATGACGTTCATAAGATCATGAAAAAAAGTCTTGACAAAACGGGAAGAAACGATGTGATTTTTGAAGTGCTCGGATTCGGAGAAGACGCTATCATGTCTCCATTTGGCAATAAATATCCGGAAGAACGATTTTATAATCGTGCAGTAATAATAGATATTATTCCTAATAAGTAACGATTTAATGTGTTCCCTTATTGACAATAGGCTACACACATTTATTTAGGTGTGAAGTATCAAAAATACTTTTTTAGGCTCTACTTGATCAATCAGGTAGGGCCTTTTTGATTCAAACTGGAAGTGAAATAGTAGCCGACTCTAAAGAACGCCTTACGGTTATAGGTCCATTGTTTATTGGAACTTGGTAATCTAGATTATTAGTAAAGAGATATCATGTGCATACCTGAGTTATGCATACTATCCATATAATGGTAGATAGAAATCTAGGAAAACTATTGAATTGAAGGGATTTCAAAACGTAATCAAATTTATATTTCAATATGCCATTAACGAATATAACGCCGCTCAAATGTAAATTTATGGTCCATCACGCTTGTAATAAAACTGGATTAAATGTAAATAGTCCTCAGAGTGAGCTCGGTTTTAACAATGTTAGAGATAATCCTTCAAATAGAACGGCGTTTGCAAATGCGTTCGTTCAAGTGATGATTGCACATATGAATGTACATTTTAGTTTGAAATTGAGCACATGTAACCCACTTTCCACTATCAATGACCAACCAGACACAAACGTTGTGCTATATCCCAATCTTGTAACCCCATTGTCTACATATCCAACAGGGTAACCCAAATTCCTTAGATCGGCTCAGTGTGGATAACAAATTGCACCTTTTTTGAGATGCGGAGCATCACTTGATGTTAACGACGGATTTCGATCCATTGAAATTTACCTATAACTTATATGTGAGTGCCGAAGGTACGATCTACTTTTACGCAATTTGTGACGGACACGTCGCTTTATTACTTGCCATGGTTATGATAATTTATTTATCTTTGTAAGGACAATGATATACCCACTTAATTATCAATGATTTGGTTAAAATAGAATTTTACTTAAGGCGGGGTGATCAGCAAAATTTGAGCGATAGTCTATCAATTAATAACCAGTAACAAATTCAGCTTTGGGGCTTCGTTTTCTCGCTAGAGTTCCATCCTTGAAACCGTTGATTACGATCCAAGATGAAATCAATAAAACATAAAATAGTATTCTTCTTACTTTTCACGCTTGTGGTATCATCCACAAATGCACAAGAAATAATTTTTGGTACAAGTAACTTTGTTGAGTATCAAGTTGGAACGCTTCCAGTAGTTATTTCGGTTCCTCATGGTGGTAATGTAGAACCAAATTCAATACCAAATAGAACCTGTAACAATGCAGTTACCGTAGTGGACGCCTTCACCATTGAAACTGCGTTGCAGATTAAGAATAGACTCTTTGCAGTAACAGGGTGCTACCCTCACATCGTTATTTCTCGCTTGAAGCGCAATAAACTAGACCCCAATCGTAATGTAGCAGATGGAGCTTGTGGTAATACAGAAGCAATAATAGCTTGGAATGAATTTCATAATTTTATCGCTGATGCTAGAAGCACAGCGAATCAACAATACAACAATAGAACATTTTTCGTGGATTTACATGGGCATGGCAACCCTATTCCAAGGATTGAATTGGGTTACTTGTTATATGATGATGAGTTAGCATTGCCTGATAATACTTTGAATACAACACAATATGTCAACTTGAGCTCTATAAAAAATTTGGCTTTAAGCAACCCTAACAATTACACACATGCACAATTGTTAAGGGGGTTGCACGCTTTTGGCACATTATTATCGAAAAATAATTATCCTGCGGTACCTAGTCAAAGTATTCCTTTTCCTGGCACTACATCTAATTATTTTAGTGGAGGTTATATTACCGCTAATCACACTTGTTATAAACCAGGAGTTAATATAAACGGTCTTCAGATGGAGCTCAATTACAGCAATGTGAGAGATACTCCTTTAAGCAGAACTGCATTTGCTAGTGCTTTCACTACGGCGATGATTGAATATATGAATGTACATTTTGGTCTGAACTTGAGCACATGTAACGCTCTTTCTTCAATAGATGTTCCTTAAGACAGTAACTTTGTGGTCTATCCTAATCCTGTGACAAGAGGTAGTCTTATCCATTTTTTTTTCACCGAAGGTACTGAATATAAGTACCAAATTTTTGATTTATTAGGACAATTAGTTGCCAATGGACAATTTGATGCTAATAAGACATTAGATTCGGGAATCCTGATTCCAGGTATTTATCTCATAAGAATCTGCAATAAAGACAATACTGTATTAATGACTGAGAAAATCGTTATCAATTAGTAAACCGGTGCCATAAACTTGGTTATCTTCGCCATTTCGCGGAATAGCAGTGATACATTGGGGTAAGTCATTCGGCATCAAGGGACCATATTAAGTTAATTATGATGATATCAATCGTACTATTTGCTCAGAGTAAATTGTTTGTTACATTCAACTAATGACAAGGCAAAAAACAGCGCATTTGCACTAAGCGGGGTCGGTCTAAACAGACACCCTACTTGCTGTCTATATTGCGTTTGTTCATCCTCAGTTAGACTCCACCTAAATC
>JANMMV010000868.1:0-5171 GCA_031373565.1 Saprospiraceae bacterium | reverse complement strand
ACAAAATTTAGAGAACGAACACTGACCAAAAATCATAGAGATGACCTTTTCAAATATATCCATGGCATATTAAAAAATAAAAAGTGTCATCTGTACCTAATAAATGGTGTAGAAGATCATATCCATATTGTAACTCATATTCATCCTACAGTCTCATTATCATCCCTAATTAAAGACATTAAAGTGGCAAGTTCTATGCATATAAAAGAGCAAAAAATGTTTAGAGATTTTACAAGTTGGCAGGAGGGATATGGCGCATTTACCTATAGTATTAAAGAAAAAGACATATTGATTGAATATGTAAAAAACCAAGAAGATCATCACAAAACTAAAACCTTCAAAGATGAACTTATTGAGCTGCTTAATGAACACGGTGTTGAGTTTGACGAGAAATACTTAATTTGAGATATTCAACCACTCCGTGGTTGTGCTACTCTACTGCTGATGCCCGCCGCATTGCATGCAGCGTTATTCATTTTTAATCCCTTCGGGATTGTATAACCCATATCGATACAACCTTCATTTAAGCCTCTCAGGCTTAAATTTGAATACCCACTGTATTTCATGCAGTATTATTCATATTTGATTCCTTCGGGATTGCTTAACCCCTAAAGGATTGACCTTGGGTTGCCAAAATTGCAAACTTCAATAAAGCCTGAAAGGCTTAAATATGAATAGCCAATGGTTGTACCAATAGTGATAAAAAATAGGATCAAATCCAACCCAGAAAGGGTTGAATAATGGTAGGATTAAGAAAGCCCTTCACCTGCTAGTTGCACTTTCCAAATGCGATCACATATCATGTACATCGAAAATATATTACCCTCTCGATAACAAAAAAACCACATTACTAGGTCATCACTTGACAAGCCATTATTTTTGATGTAATTTTGAGTTCAAATTTAAACCTTTCCTATGGTTAACTGTGCCGAAACCAACCAAAATCCTTATCAGCCAAAACCCGACAAAACATGGGACAACCGAAGAGCTACTCATTTATTTAGGCGGACAACCTTCGGTGCCGACCTCGCCACCATAAAGGCAAGCCTTACAGCCAACCCAGTCTCAGTTGTCAACAAAATTGTCGATGACGCCAAATCCCTTCCGCTTACGACGCCGCCGCCTTGGTCAAATTGGACGCTAAGTAATTACAGCGCTAATCCTGATACACGCAATACGCAGATTGGGACGCAGATCTTGGAGTGGAGCGCTCAGTGGGTAAAGGACATGAAAAACAATGGTCTTCGCGATCGTATGTCATTATTTTGGGGCAACCATTTTGTAACAAAGATTGATACATATGTCTGCCCAGCGTGGATGTATCGCTATCATCTGTTGTTACAGAAACATGCCCTCGGCAATTTTAAAACGTTTGTACATGAAATGGGCTTGACACCAGCCATGCTGATCTTTCTCAATAATATTCAGAATACGAGATTTCAACCCAATGAAAACTACGCGCGCGAGTTGATGGAATTATTCACGCTCGGTGTCGACAATGGTTATACCCAGCAGGATATCGTCAATGTCGCTAGGGCAATATCGGGGTGGAACGGTATCGATCAAACCAATCTATGTGGTGATGTTACCTTCATTCAACCATTTTGGGATCCAGGACAAAAGACCATTTTTGGTAAAACAGGCGCTTGGGGCTATGACGATGTGATCAATCTATTATTTACCGAACGAGCAGTCCAAATAAGTGAATATATCTGCCGCAAATTATACATCAATTTCGTCAATCCAGATGTCAGCATCGATACCATAAAGGCACTTGGGAAAGTGATGAGAGATAATAATTTTGAAATTGCCCCCGTAATGAAAGCCATGTTGGGTAGTGAGCATTTTTTTGATGATGCTACGATAGGGACGATTATTCCTGGGCATATTGAGCACTTCCTAACATTTGTTCGAGAAGTGGGTTATCGCGAAGAAGCCGAACTCGTTACAGCATTAGGTTATAGCGCAAGCGAGTATAATCAACAAGTTTTCAATCCTACGGATGTAGCTGGTTGGCCAGGCAATAGAGCCTGGATAAATACTGGTTCGTTTCCTTACAGGGCAGAAGGTATCTTGAACATCATGGGTTATTACTATGCAAAAAATGGAAATAAACTAGAAGAATTGCGGCTTCTCGCCAAAGCATTGACTGCAGATAATGAAACCAATCCTGAGATCGTTTGTACTGCCATCACAAATTACTTTTTGCCCAATGGTTTACAAAAACCGACGGATTATAATGATGCCTTAGTCGTCTTTAAAGGAGAAGTACCTGAAAACTATTTTCAATCTGGGCAATGGAACCTTGACTGGGAGTATGCGCCTGCACAGGTACTATTTCTAATCAACCATCTAGCTAATTTGCCTGAATTCCAATTAAAATAATATCTGATGAGTAAGCATAATAAACACAATCGAGTCACTAATCTTTCGGATATCTCGGCTCATGATCATGATCACAAATTGTGGAGTAGAAGAAGTTTCCTGCAGACCATCGGAATCACTGGTGGTGTCGGCATTGGGCTCGGCGGATTTGGTATTTCAGCACTTGCTTCAGGACCACTATCGATGTCCTTAGGTGGGGTAAATGATAGAATTCTAGTTCTCATAAGATTCAAAGGTGGCAATGATGGACTCAATATGATAGTTCCCACATTTGACTATGGCACTTATAAATCTAATAGACCTTCGATCGCCATCAATCAGTCCGACCTTATCGGTCTAGACACGATGTTTGCCATTCCTAAAACGATGAGTAAGTTGAAACCACTATGGGACCAAGGCGCTATGAAAGTGATCAATTCCGTCGGCTACCCCGATCATAATTTATCACACTTTACATCATCAGACATTTGGAACTCGACTAATGCGAATATAGAAACAGACTCAGACAAATCGGGTTGGTTAGGGCGATACCTTCTCAACCGTAGACCTGATTATCTCACCAATCTGCCAGAAGTACCCGGCGCCATCAAAATCAGCAGTGGCAGTAGCATCACCTTTCAAAATCCAGACAGAATAGACCTTGCGGTCAATTTCAATACGCCCGATAAACTCATCGAAGTAGCCGAAAAAGGATTTGTGTTTGATACTGTAAATCTACCCGACAATTGCTACTACGGAGATCAGGTAGGATTCTTGCGTTCGATTCTTAACATCACCTACAAATATGCACCCAATATCAATAAAGCATATTCAAATGGGACCAATGCGGTTTCTTACAGTAATAATGAACTCAGTCGTCAGCTTGCCATCGTAGCGAGGCTGATCAAAGGTAATCTTGGCACAAGGCTTTATATGGTTACTTTGGATGGTTTTGACACCCATGAAAATCAAAATGTACAGCATCCTAAATTGATGAATGATGTATCGTCAGCCATCAGCGAGTTTTATGCGGATCTAACCAGTGGCGGCAAAGCAAATGATGTCTTGTCGATGACTTACTCAGAGTTTGGTCGTCGTATCAAAGAGAATGATGGCGGAACAGATCATGGTACAGCAGCACCGGTGATGTTTTTTGGGCCTGCGCTCGAAGGACAAGATATCATGGGTAAGAATCCTGACCTAAAAAATGTCGATGCTTCTGGCAATCTCAAATTTGATACAGATTTCAGATCTATCTACGCTACCCTACTCGAGTCTTGGCTGTGTATCGATGCTACTGATGTGGATACCATCCTAGGTGATACGTATGATCGAATTCCACAATTGGGATTCGATTGCTTGGGTGTCAACACGGTAGAAACCGCTCTACTTCAATCCATCAAACACAAAGCTAAAATGCATCCTAATGGTTCGTACACAATTGAATATGAACTGGCGCGACCTGGCAACGTAGAAGTGGATGTCCTGACCATCATGGGTCAAAAGATAACATCATTAGTAAGCGAATATCAAAGCGAAGGCACGCATGAAGCGATCTTTATCAATCAAAACGTAGGCCTGAGTGGTGCCATGTATGTATACAGAATCAGAAGTGGGAAGAGTGTGGTGAGTGGAAAGTTTGTTGTAATGAATTGATATGACTATTCCACAATTGTTTAACATTTTCCTTTTTTTTACAACATTAAAAAACAAACCTCATGACTGACAAAATTGGCACCAAAGAGAATCCGATGGCATTGAAAACGCCACCCTTATCATCTGAATACACAATGCATGTCGACGTAAAAGACGGTAAAGAAATTCTCGTCTGTACCGTAGGGAAGACGATTTTGCATTACAACATAGATTGTCTACGAGATCTCCATCAGATGCTCAAAGATCACGGTGATTGGATGGATCTCGGTAGTGCCGATGAGCAAAAACCAGCCAAAGAAGGTACCGTAGAAGCGTGGGGAAGATCAGAAAATAACCCTGTCGGTGGATGGTACGGTTTGAAGAAAGGATTCAAAGGTAGATTTGGCATGTACGTGCCGCCGCTGATGGAAGCCCTTGGTCTAGCCGAAGTGACACACGATGCCAAGAATAACAAGATGCGGGCGAAGTAGAAAATGGACTTTCAAAAGAAAAATATGATCTAAAACCTTACACCCATCCCTACGCTTGC
The DNA here is from genome assembly GCA_031373565.1 of Saprospiraceae bacterium. GTDB lineage: Bacteria > Bacteroidota > Bacteroidia > Chitinophagales > Saprospiraceae > OLB9. The sequence goes on along the minus strand of JANMMV010000868.1, from coordinate 622 downwards.
TTGCAATGCTGATGCGTGATTGTATAGATTTTGGATATTCTTCGGACCTTTTATATCAAACCAATGATAGTCGTATTCTGCGCCAGTAAAAACATAAAGACCACGCCAAAAGTATAAGTGAACGTTACCGCCAAGACCTACTTGAGTACCATCAAATTTACCTTGGTTTTTACCTTTGATGATTCCAAAATTAATAAATGGAGCAACTGAGACACGATCATGAAAATAGAAGTGTCGGCTTATTTCAATACCATAGTTTTTGAGATTAGTCGTTGAACTATAGATGCGCGAAGAATCTATGACTTTTGCCCTACAATTATGAAACCTGAAACCGAAACTCCAAACATCATCATATCGAAATCCCGTATAAAATAGCATCCCATCCCAACTAGAATGGGAGTCATTATAGACAGTGTTTCCTAGCATATTTTGGTACTGTTTGCTTACTTTCAATTCTAAAACCAAGCTTTTGTCAGACTGGGCGCTGGCAGATTTTGTCAATATGGACAAGAAAGCAAATATGATTAGTCTCATCAGATGGCCATTTTTGTCATTTAAAAAATATAATTGACTGGATTTTCTCCAATACTAATCGTATCATATATAAACTCGTTTTCTTTGA
>JANMMV010000781.1:0-7247 GCA_031373565.1 Saprospiraceae bacterium | reverse complement strand
ATCATCGATAGCTCCTTGATAATCTCTGAAAAATTGAAACTTGCACCATCCACGATAACCAACATTTTCTCTGAAGTCATACTCGACCGCTTTGTCTATCAGGTATTTCCATGTGATAAAGTCACCACTTTTGAGATACGCTGTGGATTTATTGCGATAAGCATAGGAAAAATGGGGGCATTTTTCGATGGCTTTGTCCAGTATTTCTTGATATGCTCGACTATACTGATAATGTTGGTAAGCATCTTCTGCGATCAGACAAGCTTCGTATTGCAAGGTGTCTTTTTGATACAGGAAGACGTTACAATTTTGTGCCGAGCTAACGGTCTGGCTTAAAGCGATTATCCAAACGATGATGTATTTTGTCAAATTTGTCATGGCAGTATTTCTTTGATTTGACCATCTGTTATTTTGAATATCAAGTATTGGTAGTAATCTTTTGGTCCTCTTTTGTCAGAGAGTATCTTCCATCCTGTGAGACTTTTGGTGATGACCATCAGTTGATCTGTAATCTCACTATTAAATTGTTTTTCTTTGAAATCATATCCAGAACTTATCATGCGAAATCTTCCTGTCTCACCCTTGCAATTGACCATAAATCGGATACGAATCATTCCTGAATCCGTGGCTTCTTTCGAAGGTTTAAATTGCTTAGCAAATATATTGTCTAATGCATACTTTTCGCCTTCGTACTGCATCTCTTCATTAAGATTGTGGTATTGTTTGGTGTTTTTTTCATCGCATAAAGTGAAATTAGGATCATCCAAGTTGGGATCGTGCGCTATATCACCCACCATAGATAGATATCTGGAATCCTTGGGTACGGAATGCTGCTGACAACTTTGGGTCATCAATATGATTGAGATCAGAAAAATGAACATCTTGTACATGCTTTAGGTATTGGTGTTAAACCTTGTAGGTTTTTAAAACCTATAAGGTTTGAAGACAGTAAAAATACAAAATAATTGCAATTTTTTGATTTGGCATTCGCTTGGTCAAATAACCATGGCAGAGAAGATGATTCTGAACGTAAATTTACAAGCTTCATTTTGTATTTTTAGTTTTACCAAATGGACATTACCATCTTTATACCGTGCTCCCATATTTAGGTTTGTGTCTCCATGTTTCAAATATTTATCGAACCAATTTATGACAAGATCATTTACTTATATCTTGAATTAAAAGATTGCTTCCCACCATGAAAATAGTTCGAATATATAACTTCCCTTTCTTGATGCTTATTATTTTAGCATATGCACTTTCCTGCCAAGGGTCAGTTTTTACTGACTTTTAATACTCTACTGGAATTAATAGTAAGATTTACGCCTGAATTTAATCCAAGACTTCGGGCAAATCCATTGATATTCACAGTAGGTTGAAAAGGACTTCCTGCATCTATAAAAACATCGGTACTCGAATCAGGCAATGTACTGCATCCCCAATTAGCGGTATTGCCCCAATTTATATTGCTATCTCCTTCCCATTTTAGCAAATAATATAAATCTTGCTCCTGATCATTGACACCGTTTACCACACATCGGTACTTATATCCATAGTAAGTTGTAGGTGGACTAGAAATGGTCAATGTGTCATTGCTAACACCGCTGTAAACACCACCATTGATTAGATTAGTGAAACCAGTTCCAGTATTTACTTGCCATTGAAAATTAGTTCCAGGGGCAGTTGCGACAAATTGAATATTTGATGTTCGACAAGTCGTGGCGGCACTGCTGAGGTAAAATCCACTGAATCCAAAGATATTAAAAGTGACTTCAAAAGCCTGTAATTTATTGTTCCAGGCAATATTTGTTTTAGATGGATTAATTTCGACCATTCTGCCTGAGTATCCGTAGCTAGTGTCATCATTGGTTGCCCCATGAAATTGGAGTATTCTTAAATTTCGCATTCCAAAAGTATCATTACGGTTAGTGGGTAATTCTGTATAATTTCCATTGACTAAATTATAAGCGGCGAAATCTTGTAAGGTAAAATATAAAGTAACTTTAGCAGTTGCATAATTAGGAAATTTTGCCGGCCTGATATCAAAGAACCTTCTACCTAGTGGCCTGCCATCATGATTAATGGGTAAGGCACTCATATTGACTTTTGCGGTAATATTTCCAGAGACGGGAAGATAGTTGTTAGGTTCAATAATGGCTAATGGCTCGCAATCTATTGAGAAGTAAGTAGAAACACCTACATCTTGTGTTGTTCTTTGTGTTTGACCAATTCTACCAGCAATAGATGTTGCTAAATTTTGAGCACACGACACAAATTCATCGGCGCCGATATCAGGACTATTTCCGGATCTAAGGTTGCAATCGATGTCGATAGTGACTTCATCAATCGCTTCCCCATTATTATCAAAAAAAGTATTTATTGGAGAAGATTTTAAACGTAGATCTGTAAAACTGTTGAACAAAGGGATGGTATAATAACTGTTACTATCCCTTAATGAAAACATTTTCCAAGCTGCAAAACCATTTGTTAGTATGTTTCCTGTTAAAGCTAAATGGTAAGTACCCGGGCCGACGCCGAATGAAAAGAAACTATTGTTGTCTGATTTGAATCCAGTACTTAAAGTAGCGGAAGGAGTATAAATAGTTAAAAGTTTTACACCTGCATTCGTATTCCCTTTCAGGGTATTAACTAAAATGTTATTTTTTAAAGTAAAATTATTCATATCCGATGAACTCATATGAATATTAGCCGCGGTAGAAACTGCTGCGGACGTCCCCTCAATTGTACCCTGCAAAAAAATGGTGTTGTTCACGATTTTGACATCAGCTGTATTGCCCACAGTGGTGCCTCCACAAAGTATTCCTGCGGTGATATTATTAACATTCGTATTAGAATAAACATAATTAATCATATTGTTGCTTACGATATTAGCTGATGTTGAGCTTTTACATAGACCTATACCGATCGCACTGTTTTGATTGGTATGAATGATACTGTCTATGATGTTTTGGGAAATGATGCTATTGGTCAACCCATCAATTACTCCAGTGGATCCGCTAGAAATGGAGGTGGATGTAAACCCTGCCATTATTCCAGCAACATACGAAGATGTGTTAGATCTTATATTACCTATTTTATTATTAATTATTTTTGCATTGTCGACGTATCTGATGAATATCCCCTGACTTCTGATATTATTGGGTGTTGGTGAATTTAATTTATTTTTTGAAATGTTGATGTTTTTACATACTGGACCGTCGGGGTGCCCCTGTACCCTGATACCAGTGTTGCAATATTTTATTTCATTATTTAAAATAGTAATGTTTGAAAATGAAATCTGTGCATTCGCTGCAGGTACGTAAATGCCATCGTTTGTTAGTGGACTACCGCCCATAATAATGCAGTTTTTAATAGTACAATTTGTTACTGAATCCGGGGTCGAAGCACCACTCAATAGCACCACGGACGGCAAGTTATTGTTGATGTTATAATTATTTTTTATTGTCAAATGACGGTTTGGCTGACTTTCCCCACAATCAGTATTGGCCACGTTGCCAAAGCTACCATCAATGGTGATGTGATGGCCACCTTTTATGCTTAAAGCTGATTCGTTAAAATTACCTGTAATCACCGTATTAGTTTTGGTTGGCCTAATGGTTAAAGTGCTATTTTCTGAAGCAGTACTATTGTAACTCAAAATAACGTTAGTTATATTGTATATGCTGTCTGTAAGTAGAAATGTCACGTCGTCTTCCAAACATGCATTGTTATAGGCTGTTGCAGCTTGATTTATAGTCGGGTAAGTTTGGCCTACGCCCACATTATAACTTCCGCTTAATGCATTTGATGTACTAATGATATAGGTTTTAAGATATTGAGATGAAGGCAACTGAACAAGTGTACTTGTAGATGACCCATCGGCGCCTACTGGAATAGATCCAATATTTGTTAGTGGGGAGACATCTTCTGCTACAACAAAATAATAAATAAGGTCTCCGTTTACCACACCGCCAACATCAGCTACGACAATAGGAAATGCCCATTGGCCATTTTGGGAATTGCCACTAGTTAGTACGCCCACTCTGTTAAATAATGTGCCTGAAGATCCTTTTTTATAATAGATTCTTGGACGCAAAGCGCCTGAAGTTGGAACGCCTGTACTGTCTATTATGGTTGCTGTTAAAGTCCTGTTTCCGGTATTGCAGGAAGCACTTAAAGGATTGAAAATAATCGTTGGAGCTAGTACATCTACCGCTGAAAAATTACCTTCATCTCCACCTGATTCTGGATTTACTTCATTTCTGGTTTCACCATCTATATCAAAAGGAACATCAGCTATTTCTTTGCCAAAATTAGATGCAGGAGTGGGAGAAGCCAAATGTAGATTTACGGCACTTGAATCTCCGATCGGATTGATAAAATTAGGGTTGTAAAATCCCGAATTAACATCCTGCCTTGTTGCATTTTGCCAGGAAGATAAAGTACTATACATGGTGCTACTCGCTTTACCCATCAAGGTATTTAAGCCATTATTAAAATAAATATTTTTGTCCAATAAGCTTTTTGAAAATGGTGCTGAACCCAATAGCGAAATTGTATAACTTCGGGCAGCACCGCTATTACTTCTTTCATTCATAAATATATTGTTGTATACTTCTTCTGGTGTGCTGGAAGGAGTGCCACTTGATCTAAGACAATAAGAGTCTTGCCCTCCAGTCGTATTTCCTCCGATATAGACACTATTGTGTACTATTTTATTTGGATTTGGCCCAACAAGAATTCCAGATACTTTTACATTATTGGTATTCGCTGTTCCGTTATTATTGAATCCTAGCCTCACTCTGTTGTTAGCCACGAGTGAACCTGCTGATAAATAGGCAATCACTATTCCGTTAAGATCCGCATTGGGACCGGTACTAGCATTATAAAGGGAACTCACATTATTATTCTCTACTTGGTTAAGTGCGTAAATGCCAGTGACATCAAAACTATTAGCATTGCCAAATCCAATGCCTATATTGGTTACTTCATTATTTGTAGTAGTGCCAAAAGATGAAATAAAACTGCTTCCAGAGTCATTATAAATGCCGTACATATTAGGTGAGGTATTTACAGCCGTCATGTTCAATATGGAATTATTATTGACGAACTTATCACCTGAATTTCTACAATTAATACCATACATACTTGAACCACTAGCAGTCTGACGTATATTGATTACATCATTATTTTCTATCAATGCGTTAGCATATATTTTATCGACTTTAATTCCACTAAATACTAAAGAAGCATTTAACCTGATACTATTATTGTAGCCCGCAGGATTTCCTATTAAATTATTTTGTACATAATAACTTATTTCTGAAGTATTAGACATAGGACTTCCCGAGATAATTATTAAATTTAGATCACAAATATTACCAAAGCTATGGATATTTTGAAATAAATTATTTTTAATAAAGATCTTATCTGGATATGGTGCGTAGCAGCTTACAAAGGATAGATCTGCGCAGGAATTCATAATGAATTTTAAACTATCGGAAGAAGTTAGGCCACCAAAAATATTCCCATCATTATAACCAAAGTTTATATTTCCACTACCCAATAACACCAGATCATTATCTAAGCTTGATGAGATCTCAATATTTCTAATAAAGTTACTATCAATGTTTGAAACCAAACCGCCATTTACTACAGTTTCACTTCCTTCATACTCGGGCGAGCCATTAAAATCGTATCCAATTATAATACCTTCTTCATCTATTTCATATTTTGTATTGATATCCAGAACAGAAAATGAAGATGTTCCCGTAAAAGTCATTTTACTACCTGCTGCAAAGGGTGAGCTTCCGCCAAAGTAATTTCTGAGGATGTTAAAGCTATCTCCATCATTAATTTTTATACAAGTCGTTTTGTTATTTGGTCCGGTTCCATTTCTTGTGGCTGTTTGATAAAAGTGGTTGTCTTTTATCGTCCATTTTGTACTCGCGTAGTCAAGTAAAATTCCATTGGACGCTTTATTAGCCGAAAAGAAATTAGAAAAATTGCAATTTGAAATTTCATTTTCAGTCACATTTTGCCTATTTTGATAGAATCCAAAGTTAAGATAATAGACCCCTTTTGAGTATACTAAGTTGGTAGGTGTGCTTATTCCATTTTGCAAACTGCAGTTTGAGATTTTATTATTTGCATTATTACAATTATTTTTGTCTACATTATTTCTAAAGGTGACCACGCCCTCATTACTAATTGTGTTTACGCCTTTGATGGTGGTAAATTGAATAGTGTTAAATTGACATTTATCCAAAATTTCTAAAGCAATGCCTGAAGTATCTGTATTTTCTATATTCAGAAAGTTAGGCAACCCGGTTCCGCCTCTACGTCCGTCGATATTAATGTAAGAAACATTTTGTAATCGTATTGTTGCCAATGAATTATTAGATGATATGTTTTTTGGCACAGCCATAGTAGAGATGGGCCTGACAGTGAGTGTATTTATACTATTTAGACAATACAAGGAATCGTTAAATACAATTGGGTATGATTCACTCGCTGGGTTGTAATTGTTTGATAATTGTAGAATAGTAGGTCCAGTCAAACCAGTAACTTTAAAACTAAGAAGAGCAGCAGTGATGGTAGGGAATGCTCCGGCGGGTCCGATGCTTATGATACCTGAGGCACCTGAACATGGCAAGGTAGTGACACCAGATGTAAGCGGTAAGTTTTGATTTATAAATGGTTTTATTCCTGAACATCCTAAGGCGTCTTCGCTAAATATCCAATAGTAGTATAAGGTATTCGGACTTAGATCGATATCGCTAAAAATAGTATCTTTACCATAAGAAACTAAGGTGCCTGAGGACGCAAGCTGGCCATCGGTTAATGTTGGCTTGATGTTGACATTTGTTCGTACTACATAATAATAATCTGCGTTAGAAGCTTTCCTAAATTTTCCTTCAATCGTTGTGGGTCTTATAGCAGTGAACATTAAATTTGAAGGTTGAGTAACAATATTGCAAGGTGGATCCCCTAGTTTAAATGTAATCACTGTATTTGAATCGACGTTTGAAATAGGATTCGGTCTACCAAATTTGACCGGTTCTTTGGTATAAAAGGCTAAGTAGTCACTTGGGCCATTGTTTACATCACTATTTATGCCAACCGTTTCATAAATGTAAGTATTTGATAAAAAAGCGACACTTCCATACCGAAATTCAATATGGTCATCAATTTGAAATAACTTAATTTGAAAATTAGCATTACCCCCTATCAAGTCCAAATTTCGC
>JANMMV010000749.1:0-5287 GCA_031373565.1 Saprospiraceae bacterium | reverse complement strand
ACGATGACGGCGATTATCTTGGCATATTTCGGTCTTGGTCCGGTAAGAGGCTTCGCGATCGTATTGATCATCGGTGTTATCACATCATTATTTACCGCAATGTTTATCACAAGATTGATGATCGAGTGGTGGATAGGAAGAGGTAATAATCTTTCTTTCTGGACAAGCTTCACAAAAGGAGCTTTCAAGAGCATCAATGTAGACTGGATCGGTATCAGAAAGTATACTTACATCATCTCAGGTGGTTTGACCATATTTGGTTTGGCATCCGTATTCATCAAAGGATTTGATCTAGGTGTGGAATATAAAGGTGGATATTCTTACAACGTTGTTTTTGCTGGTGGCGGAATGACAGCAGACAAGTTAAGAGATGGCCTAACAAAGTCGTTTGAGATAGCGCCTATCGTTAAGGAAGTCAATGATGCAAATACTTTCAATATCACGACATCTTATATGATCAATGATGTGAGTAAAGAAACAGACGCAAAAGTTGCCGCTAAATTATTAGAAGGAATTAATACAATATCAGGAACAACAACGTCCATTGAAGATTTTACAAATACAGACGGTGCTGAGAATAAGACACACATATTGAGTTCTGCTAAGGTTGGTCCGGTCATCGCTGATGATTTGAAAAATACTTCCTTGATAGCCTTGATTCTTGCAATCGTTGTCATCTTCTTGTACATCTTGCTTCGATTCAACAAATGGCAGTATTCACTTGGCGCGATTGTGGCTCTTTTGCACGACGCATTCATGGTTATCGGTATATTCTCTTTATTAAAAGGTTTGGTGCCGTTTACATTAGAAGTAGATCAAGCCTTTATCGCAGCTATATTGACGATCATCGGTTACTCAATTAATGATACGGTTATCATTTTTGACAGAATCAGGGAGTACATAGGACTTTATCCTAATAAGTCAAACAAAGAAGTAATCAACGATGCGATAAATTCTACATTGTCGAGAACGACGATGATCTCATTTACGCTTTTCATCGTGATCTTTGTGTTATTCTTGTTTGGTGGAGATAGTATCAAAGGTTTTGCGTTCGCATTGACAATAGGTATCTTTATTGGTACGTATTCTTCAATCTTGATCGCATCTCCAATTGTATACGATTTTGCATCTGACTTACGCATCAAGCGTTCACGAGACGACAAGAAAAAAGTTGGAAAGTAATTTCTCTTTGAAGATATTCAAAAAGCCTAATCATGTCGATTAGGCTTTTTTTTTCTCACCTTGCACAACAATCATTAATTTTATAGAAGTTCAAATCATTTTTTACGTATTTTGCGTTATATGGTTAGTTAATCTTTTATGGATAGAAATAGCACATATGCACTTTGGCTTTTTGGGCTTTGGTCAATGATGATCATTGGTGGATTGTCATGTACCTTTCAGCAGAAAATCAAAGATGGAGATAGCGCTTACGAACGAAAACAGTACTCCATTGCGGCTCAATTTTATATGGACGAGTATGGCAGTAGCCGTACTAAGGAACAAAAAGGTCAAAAGGCCTATTATTTAGCAAAATCATTGACCCAATTGCTTCGTTACCAAGATGCTGAACAATGGTTTGAAAAAGCGGTATCCAATGAATATGGAGCTGCAGCGCTGATTGGTCTTGGGCAGACACAGAAAATCCTTGAAAACTATGATGGCGCAATTGCCACATATGATAAACTTGGTTACTTATTGGGTTATAAACAAGATGCCCAACGAGAAATCTTGATCTGTCGACAAGCAAAATCAAACAAACAATCTGGCAATGCATACGCAGTAGAGCGCATTCAAACTAATTCATTAGTTTCTGAGTATGCACCCGCTATTTATGACCAAGACTTTTTAGTGTTTACTTCCGAATCGTCAGATGCCACAGGTAAATCAACCTACGAATGGACTGGAGAGCGATATGCAGATCTTTTTGTGATGCCAAAGAATGGTAGTGAAATACGTAGATTCGATGCAGCCATCAACACACCCAAAAACGAAGGTGCTGCTTGCTTTTCAAAAGACATGAATACGATGTATTTTAATCGTTGCTTTAGTATAGGTAGTGGTGATGAACATTGCAAAATTATGGTTTCCACCCGAGTTAATGATGTTTGGTCTGACGCGGTTATGTTGCCTTTTATCATGGATGGTATTCAATATAAACATCCTGCATTGATCGAATCTGATAGTGTCTTGGTTTTTAGTAGTGATTTATTAGAGCCCGGAGCAGCAATGGACTTATATTATGTTACCCTAGATCTAGACGGAACCTGGACTGAGCCTGAAGCTTTTCCTTCCACTATTAATACATCAGGCAATGAGATTTTTCCAGTAGGGGATGGTGATACACTGTATTTTTCTTCGGACTTTTTACCGAGCTTAGGTGGATTTGACATTTATAAGACATTTTTGAAAGATAATCTAACATGGTCCATTCCCCAGCAGATGCCTTATCCCATCAATTCTGGTGGCGATGATTTTTCTTTTGTGGTCGATCATACTATTGAAGGTGGAAGTACCGGATATTTTTCATCTTCTCGTCATGGGGTTGGTAAAGATGATATTTTTAAGTTTACAAAACGCCTAAAAAAAGATGTGCTGCCCATTCCTGAGATGGCCAAAATCGAGGATTTCGATATATACCTAGCCGTAGTCGCTAAGTCCAAAGTATTTGAAATCCCAACAGACCCTAATAGCCGTTTTATTAGTAACGAAGCCCTTGGTAATACGTATTTGAAAGTTGTATTGCCTGACGGAAAGATGCTTGATGAAAGGTATACAGATGGTAAAGGAATTTACGTCAAGAAGCTAGATGTAAAGGACAAACTCAAGATTATCGCTTCCAAAGAAGGTTACCTCAACAGTATAATAGAAGTTACGATCGGGGATATAATACCTAAGGCAGGAGAGAAATCAGTAACCATTAATACAGAAGTGATCCTGGATAAGATATTTGAAGATCGAGAAGTCAATATTCCAGAAATTTATTACGCGTATGACAAATGGGATCTGAGGCCAGAATCCCTTCCCGTTCTAGATAAATTGGTCGCCCTCATACAAGCCAATCCTCAGGTTGATATCGCATTGTTTTCCCACACGGATTGTCGTGGAGATGATAGTTACAATGATGAATTATCTCAGAGACGAGCGCAATCTGTATTAGATTATCTGACATTAAGAGGCGTCGATATCAAGCGATTATCTGCACAAGGGATGGGAAAACGCGCGCTGTTGGACTTATGTCAATGTGCACTTTGCAACGAAGATCAACATCAAATCAATCGCCGAACAACCTTCAAGATCGTACCTAAAAAGAAGTGATCTTATATTTTGATTACTTTTTTCCATATCAAAGCTGATTCTTCTCCTACTTTGACATCAAATCGTAAGAAATAAATGCCCACTGGATAGCTGTCTAGGTCATGCGATATAGTAGATGCTCGATCGATTATCGTTTCGAGATGTACCTGCTTGCCTTGACTATCAAGTATCGCAAATCTAGTAATGATGACGTTATGTCCTTCGATATAGATTTTAGAAGTGCTCGGATTTGGAGATATGGTGATCGATTTTGCCAAATTATCATACGAGATTGAAGATGCTATTTCTACCTTAAATGTATCTACGATCTGGCATCCCAGCTCATCGGTAATAGTTACCATATAGAGCCCAGGTGAAAGACTATTAATGCATGGTTGGTCTGTTGTGCCTTGAGACCAGCCTATTTGATAAGGTTCCACGCCACCTAAGAGCGTGATACATATCTGACCATTGTTACTATTCGGTGACGCATTACGTACAATTCCAGTGACTGAGATATTCGAAATTGAAGTTAAATTAATCGTTTGGATGCTATCTGTGCAACCATTCGCATCTTTGATCTGAGCAGCGTATTGGCCATTTTGTAGATTAAATAAAAAATTTCCTTGATAACTTCCGTTGTTCCAATCTACCCTAAGTGGTGGCGTTCCTCCTTTGGGAGAAATAGCAATCAAGGCCTTTGAATCAGTATTGCATTGATTCTGAACAATGTCGTTGATCGTATAATTCAAATTTTCAAAACTAGCTATTCGGATAAGAGGCGATAAGCTAATACAGCCTTCAGAATCCGTAATGGTTGCTTGATATTCCCCACTTGCAAGCATGGTGATCGTATCCTTTGTGGCTGACTTCACGTACTGTCTCCCATTACTCCAATTATAATCAAAAGGTGGTGTACCGTTTGTTATTTCCAATGATATGATGGCATCATTTTCTTTCGGACATTTCTTATCTTTAATGACGCTAGATTGTAAGCCTAAGTTAACAGCATAAAAGGGCAGTGTGACGAGCAGACTATTAGATTTGCATCCTTTGAAGTCAAAAGCAGTAACGCTGTAATCACCCTGAACTAGATTATTAAATTGGGATGCAGAACTGTCAGTATGACTCCAAGCATACTGATATAGTGGATTACCACCGGTTAGGTTTGTAGAGATAAATCCATTTTGCCCACTCAAGCACCTTGCTGCGCTGAGACTATCTAATGAAAGGGCCAAGATGGCTGGCTCTGTAACTAGAATTGGGGCATCGATCGTCTTTTTGCACCCGTTGTTATCTGTAATGGTCATGCTGTAAGCGCCTGCTGGTACATCAAAAATATTATTAGTTCTGAGGGCATGGTAATTCCATAAGTACGTGTACGGTAAAGTTCCGCCTAGTATTTTTGTTGTGATAGAGCCATTTAGTTCTCCAAAACATCTAACGTTTTCCACATTAGTCACTATTGCATTTAGCGAGTCTGGCCCCGACAGATCCACTTCGATCGTGTTTTGGCAATTCTGCGCATCCGTAACGGTACATTTATATATGTCTCCAGATAGGTTTTTGAGCTTTACAGTAGTATCGCCGTTCGACCATTGATATTTGTAAGGAGCTGTTCCATCTATCACGAACAATTCTATTTCTCCATTTTTTTCTCCTGCACAATTCGGTGGTTTAGCAACTTTTACATCAATGATGATGGAAGGTTTTGCTTTCAAATCGATATTGGTCTTAGCTGTTACACAGCCTTTACCATCACTTATAATGACACTATATTTGCCTTCTGGAAGATTAATAACATCTTTAGTAATCGCATCATTAGACCATTTATAAAAGTAGGGTGGGTTGTCACTACTGTGCTGAATGGTGATAGCACCGTCAGATTTTCCGAAGCAGCTTGGGTGCATTTTAGTATCCAAAATATTGATCTTTGTTACTGCTTTTAACTCTATAAAAGTTGTTTTTTGCTTGCATCCTATCGCGTCAG
>JANMMV010000744.1:0-2766 GCA_031373565.1 Saprospiraceae bacterium | reverse complement strand
GACGTTTCCATAGGCTACGAAATCCTGATAATAACCGTCAAATCGCCCTGTAAAGTTGATTGCGCCAAGTTTTTCAAAATTAGGCGGTAGCTTAAATCCTGTGATTAGATTTTTGAGCTTACTCATTGAAGTCTCAAATCTATCTAACTTCACATTGAGAAGTGTATTGTCAGGATCCAACAGGTCACGGGAACTAAAACTACCTGCAAGACTCAACTTATTGCCAAGTTTTACATCTACATCGCGGCCTGCTAGATTATTGATTTTACCAAAATATCTTCCACTTAAGTAGATAACTTCTTTCCGATTATCGTTTACAAATTTGATTTTACCCAGAGAAGGTATAAAATGTTCAAGATCAGCTAATACGATTTGTGACTCATCAAACTCCGCATTTACTACAACTTCTTCTGTAATATTGTTAAGGGACTCTAGGGAAGCAAATGATAGAGAAAATTTCCTCTTAACTTCCGTATTGCCCATGTCAATTATATAATTTGGAAATAGTACAGAATTGTTGGTCGCTTGGATCGAATCACATTGAATGTTGTTGATGGCAAAACCTGTGTTATCTAGCGCGGACAAGTTCTTAAGATTGGCAAAGAATGATTCACCCTGAACAAACTTAAAATCTTTGATAGATACGTTGATTTTTTCGAAGTGAAAATTATGATAATCAAGACCATAGGCATCGGGCAATGGTTTAGCTCGTGTATCATCCTTCATACCTAGATATCCTTTATGTACTGCAAAATCCCTTAGTATTATTTTCCACGGCTCTGAAAATTCGGCTTCCTTCAAGTTATCCAGTGCATCTTCCACAGTTTCTGACTTCGCACGACAATCTTCCTTAAATTTATGTTTCATAAACCGTGGTTGGTCTAGGAGTATTTCATTGATATCTACTTCATTGCATGTCCAGTCTATGTAATTGATATCAACGATACCGCCATTGAGATATATGTACTGTGCAATGCCCCTGTTTTCATCACGGATGGTTACACCGATATTGCCGAGTTCTACTAACTTCAACCCTAGAAGTAGTGGCTGTTTTGCAGAAGTAGATTGCTTGGGTTTTATAAGCTTTTCAAGAAATTGAGTAAGATTTGATTTTTCAGCACCTTCGACAGTATTTATATTCAATCTAAAATTATTAAAACCTACATAACTAAGATCTAACTCATTGTTAAGGAGATAAAATAGATTTTTTCGAAATGACAATTTGATATCACCACCGAATAGTAATGTGTCCTGTGGATTTGACATGACAACTACATTATCCAAAACAAATCCATTAAAAGGATCTAATTTGATACGTTCAGCGGAGATTTCTGCACCAGTTGTATCGGCAATGTAATTTGTCAGCTTGTCAACAAGAAAATTTTGAACATACTCAGACTGCAAAAGCAGGTATACACATGCAATAAATAGGACCGCAAAACCGATGATACGTTTCAACCACTTCCACATAATGGCAAGCAATGATCGTGGGGCAACTTTTGATATGTCCTTGGTATCTGTCATCAAAAAAATACGGTAATAATTGTACTTATAAGGTTAAAAATAGACTTATTTGGATGCTATCAGCATAGTTTAACACAACATTAAGTCAGGGAAAGCCTTTTTTAGTGGTTTATAAGGATATACTTTATCAGGGTTTACACTTAGTTTTTGTGAATAATGTAATACATTGGCGCGCTTCCACCGCATCGTGAACTCTTAATATATTTGCTCCTTTTTCAAGTGCAACCATGTGCATCGCTGTTGTTCCATTGAGTGCTAACTCTGCGCCAACACCCAGTGTTTTGTATATAAACGATTTACGAGAAAGACCTACAAGTAAAGGTAAGCCCAGCACTTTAAAGGCTGATAACTCCCTCATCATCGTAAAGCTGTGTTCGATCGTCTTGCCAAACCCGAAACCAGGGTCGACAATGATATCTGTGATACCAGCGGCCTTTGCCTTTGCAATCCGCTCTACAAAGTAGGCAAGTATGTCCTGCGTGATATTATTGTAAGTAGGCTTTTGTTGCATCGTCTCTGGCGTCCCTTGCATATGCATCATGATATAAGGCAGGCCTGTTTTAGCAACTACTTCATACATTTTATCATCAAAAACACCTCCAGAAATATCATTGATCATATCAACACCCAAGGCAGACATAGCCTGCGCTGTCTTGCTATGCACTGTATCAATTGATAAGTTAATGTTGTTAAAAGATGTTCTCAATACTTCTATGCATGGGTGAAGACAGGCTATTTCAGTGTCCTTATCTATGATGGTTGCACCCGGACGACTTGACATAGCGCCGACGTCAATAATTTCTGCGCCACCATTAATCAACGCTTCAACACGTTGAAGCATTTTATCAATAGAAGCCACTCTTGATCCTTCATAAAAAGAGTCACTATTGACGTTGACGACACCCATAATGATGGGCTCGCTGAGATCGATTAATTTGCCATTGGCGTTGACGGTTTGCTGCACAAGTAGCTTACAATGTTTACGATGCAAATATAAAATAATATTTTGAAATATTATATAAATTCATATATGACATAGATTTTGACTTTAAGAATAGTAGATAGTAAAAAATAGATGACGCCTGAAAAAGTCTAAAGTAAATGTTAAAAAAGGCGATTTTTGCCAACTTTTAGGATATTGACTTGGCTAAGTGGTCATTACAGACTATCTTGCGAAGTTTTTACGACCATAAGAAATATTTTGTCTAACCCAAAACGAGTACAATTTGAAACTTACACATT
>JANMMV010000729.1:0-12264 GCA_031373565.1 Saprospiraceae bacterium | reverse complement strand
ATCATCGGATATTCCATACCAATGCGGTCGGCGTTGATAGACCAAGCTACGGGATATGAGTAATCGATAGTGAATTTTGAGTAAGTCTTGAGCGTATGTGCTACTGCCTTGGTAGAGTATTTTTCCCAGAGAGGATTGCCTTCCTTTGGATACATAGACATAGCCATAGAGGTAGTTGTTGGCATTTTGACGTTCATAGCATCCCATATAAATTTACGCGATGATGCGAATGCAAAATCTCTCACGTTATCCGCTTTAAATATCCATGTCTTCTTTTGGTTTGATTTCGTTCCTTCTCGTGCAATTGCCTCGTCTTGTGTGGCGATAATTACTGGTTGATCAAACGACATGGTAGCCTTCTTGTATCTTTCTAGCTGTTGTTTCGTTAGGACCTTCTCCATGTTTTGGAGCGTACCAGTAGCAGCCACAAGATGGTCTGCGGGCACTGTGATACTCACATAATAATTACCAAAGATAAGGGTAAACTCTCCTGAACCTAAATATTGGTTTGTCTGCCAACCTTCAATATCATTGTATGCGCACATACGTGGAAAGAACTGAGCAATGGTATATAGGTAATTTTTATCTTCTTCAAAATATTCGTATCCTGATCTTCCTCCGAGTTTCATTCGATCATTGATATTGTAGGAGTATTTAATTTTGAAAGAGTACTTCTCCCCTTGTTTGAGAATAGTAGGCATGTCTAGTCTCATCATGGTTTTGTTGACAATATATTTTAAATCGTTGCCACTTATATCTTTGACATAATCCAACTTGTATCCTCCGTCAAACCAAGGATCCAGTTTGCTTATTTCTCCAAGTTCTGGTTTATCACTTACTGATTGGGAGTTTATCTTATGGCTGTCTGATTCTTTAGCCTGCTGGTTCTGATCTAGTTGTATCCATAGGAAGGCCATATCTTCGGGGGTAGTATTATGAAAGGTAATAGTCTCTTCACCGTTGATTCGCTGCTTATTGTCATCTAGCTCTACACTTATATTATAGTCTGCTCTTGGTTGGAAGTATTCGGGCCCAGGTGCTCCAGTAGCTGTTCTATAATTATTAGCCGTAGGTAGTTGGTCGTATAATTGTCTAAAAGGACTGGGGTCAGTGTTGGACTGCGCTGAGACAAAAAAAGCTTGTAAGGCAAGCGCTGCGAGAGGAAGGAACTTTCTATTCATGTGATTTTGCAATTAGTTAATAAAAGATGATGAATGATTATGGATGTACTACAGCAAGGTAGTACTAAATGTTTCACGTGAAACATGTGGTCTTTAAATTAAAAAAGGCCAGCGATTGCTCACTGACCTTTTTTGCTAATTTATTTATCAGAACAAAGATAATATTTATTTTATATACGAAGTATCTTTTGCCAAATTTGCACACATAAATGCACCACCGGCTAAAGCAATGTTTCTGACGACATGGAAAAACTCGATGAAGTTGTTTTGTAAGTCAAGTTTAATGGCATGCGGGAAAACCAGAATAGCGAAAAGGAAACCTAGTAGAAGGCACGCTAGTCCATCAAGTTTACCTATATATATACTGATTGCAGAAAGTACCATTGCACTACCTATTATGTAAACTACAATGATGCCGCCAGGTGCTTCTTTAGCAATGGTCTCTGCACTTTGAAAATGTATAACGCCAAACATGGCAACTGCAAAGCCATATAGATATTTTCCTAGTTTTAGAATGATGGCCATAAGAGTCTTGTTTTTAAGTGTAAAAAAGAACTAGATTAATTAGTTATTAGAACACTCAAAAATATACAATTTTATATAATGATGTATATGATAGGAAGTGATGTTTCACGTGGAACTACCTAGATGTATTGTGCCGTAAAACTTTCACTGATCTTTTTTATTCCGCTAGGTTCGCCTTGGTACAAAAGGTGGCCACCAGCTTTACCACCGGTTGGACCTAAATCTATGATCCAATCCGCAGCTCTTATCACATCGAGATTGTGTTCTACTACGACTACAGTGTGTCCATTCTCAATTAAGGACTGGAACGCTTTCATTAGTTTGTTAATGTCGTGAAAATGGAGCCCTGTCGTAGGTTCATCAAATATAAAGAAGATAGATTTGGAAGTATATTCCTTTGCTAAAAAGCTCGCTAGCTTGACTCTCTGTGCTTCGCCGCCAGAAAGTGAGCTTGATGACTGACCTAGTTTGATATAACCCAGACCTACATCAAACAGTGGTTGTAGTCGCGCCAGGAGACTTTTCTTGTCTTTGAAAAAATCAAGGGATTCTTCTATTGTCATCTCTAATACATCGTAAATACTTTTGTCTTTATAAGTTACTTCGAGTACGTCATTCTTAAATCGCTTGCCCTTACACTCGGCACATTCTAAGGTTACATCAGCTAGAAATTGCATCTCTACCGTTTGAAATCCATCTCCCTGACATGTCTCACATCTACCGCCTTCTACGTTAAAACTGAAATGCTTTGGTTCGTAGCCACGTATTTTAGAACCTTGTTGGTCTGCATATAATTTGCGAATATCGTCGTAGGCTTTCACATAAGTGACAGGATTTGATCGAGAAGACTTACCAATGGGACTTTGATTGATCATTTCTACGAGCGTAAACTGCTTTGTGTCACCCTGCATAGATTCATGTTTACCAGGAGCAACAGCGACAGGATCATTGATTATTAACTTAAGTGCAGGATACAAAATGTGCTTGACTAGGCTGGTCTTGCCAGATCCAGATACACCAGTAATCACGCTAAGACAATTTAGAGGAATTATAACATCGATGTTTTTGAGATTATGCTGGCGTGCACCTTTGACAATAATTTTGGAAGATATCTTCCGTTTCGTCGGATAGGTATCGATGGTTAATTTACCAGAGATATATTGTGATGTGAGGCTGTCTTTATTTCCCTTAGCAAAGTCTTTGTAGTCGCCGCTATAGACTAGTCGTCCTCCATGAGTTCCAGCCAAAGGCCCTATGTCAATAATGTAATCCGCATTTCTTATTACGGCATCTTCGTGCTCTATGACAATGACTGTATTGCCCAAATCTCGTAATTTCTTGAGAACGGCCACAAGTTTCTCAGTATCCTTAGGATGAAGGCCTATGCTTGGTTCGTCGAGGATGTAGAGACTATTAGTTAGGTTACTACCCAAAGTACGTGTAAGGTTGATACGCTGCGTTTCACCACCGCTCAATGTACTTGCAGCACGGTCAAGAGTGAGATAACCTAGACCGATATCGATCATAACTTGAAGACGGTTATTTATTTCGGTAACAATCCTAGAGGCGATCTCATGATCGTGCTTTGAAAGCGAGAGTTTATCAATGAATGATTTTAGCTCATCAATAGGAATGTGTATCAATTTTCCCAAGGTTGTTTTATCTACGAGAACATTATTTGTCTCAGGCCTAAGGCGTGTACCGTGACACAGATTACACGCGGTCTTCCCACGAAATCTTGATAAAGCTACTCTATTCTGAATTTTGTAAGCACCTGCTTCTAGCTCTTCAAAATAGTCATCAATACCTCTAAAATGCTTATTACCTTGCCAGACAAGTTTTTTCTGTTCGTCAGTCAGATTTTTGAAAGGACGATGAACGGGAAGATTAGATTTTTCAGCTTTGGCAACAAGAGTAGCTAACCATTCACTTCCTTTCTCTCCACGCCAACACGCAACTGTTTCCTGATACAATGACAGGTTTTCGTCTGGGATGACGCGCTCAGGATCTATTCCTAACATCTTTCCATATCCTTCGCATTTGGGACATGCTCCGAAAGGATTGTTATAATTAAACATCTGTGGTGTGGGTTCCAAAAACAGAATACCGTCGAGCTCAAAACGGTTATTAAATAATTTTTCATCACCACCCACGATAGATATGATACATTCACCTTCGGATTCGGCAAAAGCACCTAAGACGGAATCAGATACCCGTTTTTTATTATCTTGGTCATCGTCAACAACAAATCGATCGATCAAAACACGTATATCCTTATCAAGTTTCAATACTGATTTTTTGATGGCACTATCTTTGCACGACAAATAGTCTTCCATCGAAACCATATCACCATCGACTATCAATCTGCTAAATCCTTTTTGCATCAAGAAATCTATTTCTTGCGATAGCTTTCGGTCGTGTTTACGTTGGATCGGAATAGTCAGTAAAATTTTAGTACCTATATCTTGTCCAAATATGAAATCTATAACATCAGAAACAGTATGTTTTTTTACTAACTGACCTGATATCGGTGATATGGTTTTCCCAATCCTTGCGAACATAAGTCGGAGATAGTCATATATTTCTGTCATACTGCCGACGGTTGAGCGAGCATTAGAAGTACTAACTTTTTGTTCAATTGCAATCGCGGGACAAATACCTTTAATATAATCGACTTCAGGCTTTTTCATTCTATCGAGAAACTGTCGAGCGTACGACGATAAACTCTCTACATATCGTCTTTGACCCTCTGCATACAACGTATCAATAATAAGTGATGACTTGCCAGAACCAGAGACGCCCGTGACCACAACAAGTTTGTTCTTCGGGATATACAGCTCTATATCTTGAAGATTATTAGACCGTGCACCCTTTATGTGGATGTAGTGTTTCGGATCATCAAGAATTGAAGTCTCTTTTTTAGACATAATATATTGAATATCAATTAAATATATAAATTATTTGTGATGCATTTTATCACTATAAGTACCAAAGATATAGCAAACAACGGAATATTATTTATGGTTTGTCTCTGGGTTTGATTTTCATAAATTTATTAAGTAGGACAGGTAGTAAAAAGAGCTCTGATAATAATGCACTTAGTATCGTTACTGCGATCAAAACACCTACTGTAAATGTGGGAGGATGTGTGGAGAAGACAAGTGTAAAGAAGCCCGCAAACAAAATGACAGATGCGATAATTATCGCTTTGCCAGTTTCGTGCAGTGTCATTGTAACAGATGTCGGGCCGTCATATCCTTCTTTGAGAAAGAGTTTGTACCGTGTCAAAAAATGTATGGTGTCATCTACGGCGATACCAAATACTATACTAAATATGATTGCAACTCCCGCCTCAAGCTCGATACTTAGGAATCCAAGTAAAGCCGCGGTAAATAGTAATGGAATAAAATTGGGGATTAAGGCCAAGACCAGCATTCGCGATGATCGAAAAAGAAGACCCATTAGAAGACCGATTTGTAGGACAGAAAAAATAAGTCCTTGCATAAGGTTCTTGGTGACATATTCAGAGTTTTTATCGAGAATTAATCCCGTTCCTGTCCGCCTCACTTCTAAAAGCGAAGTATCAATATGCTGATTTATCCATGTATCAATTTTGGCACCATTTGCCTTAATGTTTTGTGCGCCTATGTCTGATAGTCGGCAAGATATTCTTGTTTTACTTTTTGATTCATTTGTGAAACCGCTTATTTCACTTTTTGGCATCTTATTTAAGACAAGATTCGCTGATTCGAACTCGAGAGAATCAGGAAAAACGTAGAAGGAATCCCGTTGTCCGTGCTCCATTTTATTGATGCTTTTGTAGTAAGTTGCTAGAGACACGACCGATTTAGCCTCGCTGTTGCTTGTGACATAGTCTTCGATTTTTGAAACGGCGTACATAACATCGTAGTCATCAGTTGTATACTTGGGGTTCTTGATCGTAATAGCAAAATCTAGCGGCCGAAAGCCGGCGAAATCTCTTTCAAAGTATTTAAAATCGTTAGTAACCTTTGTCCCTGTCGGTAGATTTTCTCCTATGTTGTAATTGGTTGATATTTTGCTCATACCTATACCAAAGATGACTAAACAGAGCGCGGTAACTGCATAAATCCATTTGGTCTTATTCCTCGTTATGTAATCAACCTTATTGATCCACTTGACCCAAATAGAGCTTTCAGAACTTTTCTTCAGAATCTGGTCGGAATCAAAATAAAGTAAGCAAGAAGACGTAAATAAAATGACTGTAAAAAATGCGATCATGACTCCTATAGCGGCTTGCAGACCGAATATCTGTATTGTTTCTAGTCTTGAAGTATATAATGAAGCGAATCCAATTGCCGTAGTAAACGCTGTTATAAAGGTCGCCAGTCCTATTTCCTTAATTGTGATGTTCATCGCTGTCTCTTTATCATGACCACGGTGCAGTTCGTCAGTGTATTTTGTAAAGATATGGATGACATCAGAACACCCGATGATTAGCATAATGATAGGATACAAAGCTGACAGCACAGTTAGTTCAACACCCAAAGCTCCTAAATACCCAAGGAAAATGAGAAGACCCAAAAGAATACTGGTCATAGCGATGACAATACCTCTCCATTTGCGATAGATTAACCCTAAAATAAATGTGACTAGAAAACCAGAGATAGCGAATGCTTTTTGCATTTCTACTTTTTGGTACGCGACAATCTCTTTTTGAAAATATGCACGACCTAGTATATGGCTGCTCGTTGTAAAACCATACCTATCAATAACCCGTTCTAGACTGTCTACAAGTTGTCTAGAAGCTTCGATGCCTATATCTTCAATCGTTCTAGCGACTATGGTGACGGAAGTGCCGGCCGAATCAATTAAATTGTACTTGAATCTTGTATCAGTTGCAATGATGGCGCTATCTTGGTCATAATTGTTAGGTTCATCATAATGCAATACAGGGGTTAAGGTTATACCGAAAGGGGTTTTCGTTGGATTTTTGATTGTAGTGAGAGACTGGGATTTCAAGATGTGTGGAACATCACGCACTGCTAACGTCAAATCATGAAACCGTGCTAAAAATAATGAGTCGTAGACACTTGGTTTGTTTTTGACAGCGATAAGTATGTAGCCATCGTCAGTACCAAATTCTTTGGCATATTGTCGATAGTACTCGAGATCTTCGTCGCCTTTAGGGAAGAATTGATCAAAAGAGAAACTAAATTTGAGTGTCGTAACAAAATACATGCTAATAAAAGCAAGCACTACAAACAAAGCAATGATGTAAGCCTTGTATTTATATAACATCGATTTTTGGATATTTATACTATTAATAATACTTCGATCACGAGATTGTTTTTATCCAAAGCATATTTTTTGGAAGCAGATACAGTATTCATAATTTATACTGTATTTTTACGCAGCCAAAATATCTTTTTATATGACTTTAGGACAATTTTTTGAGCAAGTATCACAGAACCCCACACCAATCAAAGTGTTTTTGGTAGGTGTTCCTTTCGTTGCTTTATTGGCGTCTATTTTTGGTAAGGGTGAAGGTCATCTTTCTCCTTGGAAATACCTTTATAGTCTATTGGTTTATTTGGCAAGTATTCCTGGCATATTTGCAATAACATTAAGTGTGTACACATTTCTCTTTGAGCGCAGAAGTATAATGGATACCAATATTTACACACAGATATTACCGATTTTGTGTATGTTAGTTACGCTCTGGCTAATACGCCGCAATGTCGAACTAAAGGACGTGCCGGGATTTGATAAAATAGGTAGTCTCGTTTTTGTTTTAGTGTTATTAATAAGTATGATGTGGATCATGGAGAAGACAAGTATATTCGTCTTCACTTTTTTACCTTTTTGGCAATTTGTACTTATGTTTGTCGGATTCTTGATCCTTGTGAGATACCTGTGGTCAAGGATGCTAAGCTGATTCGATTAATCTCGCATTAAAAGAGCATAAAGAGAATTACTTCGACCATGTATTATATTTCAAGATGCAGTAGATCGCTCTAAATCCATCCTTCCAGCTGATTTTCTTTCCTTCTGCATATGTGCGGCCGTAGTATGATATGCCCACTTCATAGATTCGTATATTGGGTATGCGTGATATGCGCGCGGTCACTTCGGGCTCAAAACCAAAACGGTTTTCTTGAAGTTTTACTGATTTTATGATATCTGCTCGCCACATTTTGTAGCAAGTTTCCATATCTGTAAGGTTTAGATTTGTAAAAGCGTTAGATATAGAAGTTAGTACTTTATTGCCTATCGAATGCCAGAAGAATAAGATTCTATGTGGTCGTCCTCCCATAAATCTAGAGCCATAAACAACATCTGCAAACCCATCCAATATTGGTTTTAGCAAAATATTGAATTCATTAGGGTCATATTCGAGATCGGCATCTTGTATGATGATAAATTCTCCAGTTGCTTGTTTGATGCCCGTGTGTAAGGCCGCACCTTTGCCTTGATTTACATCGTGTTTATAGTAGGAAATTTCAAGGCCAGGATTCGCCTTTTGGAATTCATGGACTTTTCCTTCGGTGTTGTCACGAGAGCAGTCATTGACAACAATGATCTCTTTGGTCAAGCCACCGATGAGGACAACAGAAGTTACTTTTTTAAGTATGGCAAGGATGGTGTTTTCTTCGTTGTAGGCAGGAATGACGATCGAAAGCTTCAAAATAGTGAGTTGTATTTATTATTAAAGACAGCAAAATTAATAAAATCGGTAAGATTATCTCAAAGTGTCCGATAAGATGTGGAGATATGGGTATGAATTGTACTCTGCCGGAAGGAGCATACCACATTGCTTACTAAAAGCAGCGATCTGTATTTTTTGTTTTGCTAAACTATCAAGGAGTTTTACATCTAACCAATATTGATAGGCGTTTACATCATTGTTATAGAACATGATGTCTACGTCTTCAAAGGCCTTAGTGTTGATAAGTGTTTTATAACCTTTTGGCCTATATTCTTGTAGATTTCTGTATTATAGATTTTTTTAGACCGTTGTTCAGTTCCTTTTACAAATCTGTTAATGTATGATTTTACTGGATTCATCAATACAAATAAAAATGTAAACATCAATCCCCATTTTGACAACGTAGAGAATTGGTATTTTAGAACTAATGCGTTTATGGCTATAGAAATATATATTATACCAATCGGAGCGATTATATATGAATAAGATGGAAGTTTAGTCTTAACAATGATCGAGAAAAAACATAAGACAGTAAAAAAAATAATGTGTAGGGTGTTCCCTATTTTCTTATCAAAAACATTTGACTTTAAGGTTATCCAGAAACCAAGAGGTAAAAAGAAAAAGGTCAAAAGCCCAAAATAGGATGGAAAATACCAAAAGTAGAATAGCATACTCCCATTATGTTTTTCTACGACTTCCCAGATGTGCTTTGCATTGTAGGCATATTCATACTTTGCAAGTACTGGAAATGTATTCAAAATATATATTTGCCATGGTAGAAATATGATCAGGCAACAACATAACGCAATACAAAACTGCTTGAGCTGAGCAAAATATTTTTTTCTCATGAAGTCATCTAAAAGGCTTATTCCCCAAGGTAAAAATATAATTAATCCTGTCAACCATTTATTAAGTATAGAAAGACCAGCAAAAACGCCTACCAAAATAGCCCACTTCCAAGAGAAATCTTTTAAGTATTCTATATATGCCCAGATACTGGCAAGGATATAAAAACTAAAAGCGACATCGTTGTGATCCATTCCGATATGCCCTGAAGTTTGCTCTAATTGATAATAGGAAAATAGCCACATCAAGGATGCGATAATGGAAGTTATTTGGTTTTTTGTTAAAAGGAAAGTAATTCTGAAAACTAATCCAACCATCAACCCTTCCATAATCGCACTAGGAAGCCTCATTGCCCATTCAGAGACACCAAAAATTTTCATACTTGCCGCCATTTGCCACAAGAATAAAGGTTGTTTGTGTAGCCAAATATGATTGTAACACCAAGCGTGAATATCATAAGGAACAATAGGATCAACCCTAAGCATTGGCTTAAATGGATTAGTCATCATGTTTTTTGCAACTAGGGCGTGATATCGCTCATCCCAATTGTTTAGAAAAGGGTCCAGTGAGGTATAAATTATTCTCAAAACTATTCCGAGCAACACAAGAAATGTAATGTATAGATTTTGATTTTTTAAATTATCTAACTTAAGTCTATCCAAAACAGAGTTATTTTCTGCAATATTAAAATAAAAGACTTGATTATGACAACCTTTTGTGGATTTTGTAAGTATTTAGATGTTACAAACACAAGCAGAATTATTTATGAGCTTTTATAATTTAAAAATATCAAGTATTGTCGTTGAAACAACAGATGCTAAAACAATTTTTTTCTCCATTCCAACAGACCTGACTAGCGAATTCCTTTTTCTTCCTGGTCAATATCTAACGATTAAGGCAACAGTCAACCAAGAGGAAGTCCGCAGATCATACTCTATCTGTAGTTTGCCCGGTCAACCGACCATTGGGATTACGGTCAAAAAACTAAAAAGAGGAGTAATGTCTACGTTTTTGCATGACAATGTGCAAGTGGGAGATGAAATGGAAGTCATGCCTCCCGATGGAAAATTTTACGTCAAAACACGCCACGACGTTTCGAGAGATCATTATTTTTATGCAGCTGGAAGCGGGATTACGCCTATTATGTCAATGATTCAAACCATTCTGGAAGAAGAACCGAGAAGTAGTTGTTATCTTTTATATGGAAGTCGTGATGACAAACATATTATTTTTAAAGAGTCTTTAGATCTTTTGGTGAATAGATATCAGGATCAATTTTATGTAGATTATGTGGTAAGTCAACCAAATGAAAAATCTGCAGGAGGGATATCCGGCATTTTTGGTAAAAAATCTTCTGACTGGCGCGGATCAAAAGGTAGGGTAGACGCCCTCAAATGTACATCATTTATGTATGAGTATCCCGGTAGACATGCTGAAAGACACTATTATATGTGCGGGCCAGGTGATTTTATTCAGACGATCGAATCATATCTCATCAATCATGGCGTCGACAAAAAGTCAATACACAAAGAGTTTTTCTCTACTCCGACCAAACCTTTGGTGGGTGCAGTGTCTGGAGGAGAGGCGACTTCGGGAAGTGTCAAAGTATTATTGAGAGGAGAGACAATAGACGTTGTCGTCGATAAGAGTAAGACAATCCTCGAAGCACTAGTGGCGTTAAAAAAAGATCCACCATACTCGTGTACGAGCGGCGCATGTTCGACGTGTATCGCGAAAGTTACCAAAGGTAAGGTGACAATGGATACGTGTTATGCCCTCGAAGATGATGAAATTGAAGCGGGATATATATTGACATGCCAAGCACATCCTGCATCAGAGGGTGTTGAGGTCACCTATGATATTAACTAGAGGAAATATAGATGCCACAACAATCATGGTTATACCGCAAGTCAATTGACGATGTACCTTACCATGTATCGATATATCACGGCGACCAGTCTAGGCATGTAGTTGTATATTCTCAATCCAATATCGTAGCCATAGATTTTAAGGTTTATGGTGATAAGACTTATTCCTTTATGTTAGGCGAAGAGCTATTTGAGCTGAAAATCGGTTGGGTCGAGTCCGAGCCCGAGTACAAACTCATTCATGTGGCAACCCAAAGTACTGTTGAAGACCCAGGATTGAATAACTATCCTCGGACTGATATAATCAAGGCGCTATTATTTATATTTGCTTTGGCTAACGTTGCGGTTTTGGTGGCTATTGCTTTTAAGAAGTAGGCTGCGTAAAGAAGAATATTTCTTTTCGAAACAGAACAGAATTCGCGCATTTGTTAGTTTGTTATCACAAAACAAGCAAGGTAGCGCTGCATTTAGATACTATTCTACAGATAAAAACGCCCTGATTTATCTAAGACTCTCTGGTTTTGATCCTATTTATTTTGATCGAAAAGATATGAATTTTTGCATTTCGTCGATAAAAAAGATTCATTTGTATATAGTACCATCCTAAAACAAGTACTATGTATTGCACGGTACTGTGTTTTGTCATATCTTTGCATCATCATAACATCTAATACTAATATCAAATGGAACTAAAATTAGAAAATACAAAAGCACAAATGCGCAAGGGCGTACTAGAGCTATGTGTGTTGTCTATTATAGCCAAGGATGAATCTTACCCTACTGACATCATCAATAAACTCAAAGAGTCAAAATTGATCGTTGTGGAAGGAACCCTTTATCCTCTGCTCAATAGACTCAAAGACGGAGCGCTCCTCGAATACACATGGAAAGAATCTAAATCAGGACCGCCGCGCAAGTACTATCAAATTACGACTCAAGGGTCAGAGTTTCTATCAGGCCTCAGAGACACATGGTCAGAACTCAATACTGCCGTTAATCATTCACAAAACAATTCTAAATCCTCTACAAAATGAACAAGACATTTAACATAAACCTAGGTGGTTATCCATTTGCCATAGACGAAGTAGCATATAACTACGTCCAGCAATACCTTGACAAAATACGCCAACATTTATCTTCGTCAGAAGGGTGCGAT
>JANMMV010000711.1:0-3161 GCA_031373565.1 Saprospiraceae bacterium | reverse complement strand
GCTTCTGAAAGCATCACACCCAGCACCGAAGCATATACAATCACACGTTTTGAACTATCCGTGATATTAACAATTTTGTGAAACACAAAAGGGATCGCTAGAAAGTTGATGGCATAAAAACTTACCCAAGATACTCGGCCGATACTCCGAAACTGCTTGAAAGGACCTGTATATTGAAGCAATCCTTCAAGGCCATCAATCGTAAATGGCAATCCAAAAGATATCAACGCTGAAGCGATCGCGATAAATCCGAATCTACTATTTTCAGTTTGCCAAAGCGCAGTCACACTTTGGCGTGTCCATCTCCAAACCTTATAGTGCCTGCAGAGCATCCAGATAACATAAACAACGGCTATGATGCCTAAATAGCTTTTGCCTTCACTATCAAAATCACGGACCCTCAGTATATTGTTATTGATAAAATGAAACAATGGCATTCGGTAACTAAACATTAATCCTTCAAGGTATGAATGATATGCAAAAAATCCCCAAGGATTATTAGGTCTATCGGCGATGGGATGTATCAATGAAGTAATCACTGTCAATATCATGAATGGCACAATTACTTGAATACCTATGAGAGCCGCAATGTTGATCACTTTACTGTTTTTTTCTTTATTTGCCCAAATCAAACTAGTTGCTGCCAGTAAGCACAAAACACCACATGTGATGAAGTGATACATATGCAGTAAACCGCCAAGGGTAATAATAATAGCTATATAAATGCTTGGTTTTATATAAGATTTGTCTCGCCAGATATCGATCAAATGGTAAAATATCCAAGGTAATAAAGGGTAAAACATAGCAAAATGTGCATGAAATCTCTCCATCTGTGGATGAATAAGGCCTAAAGCTGCTGCCGCAAAAAGACTAAATACAAAATCAATGTGCAGCTTCCTGAGCACTAAAAAGATCCCGATACACCCTAACCAAAACCCTAACACCATAGCCAAATTATGTACAGCAGGTAAATGACAACCGATAGTCGGGAAGATAGGGTAGAGCGCCTTTGTAATATTAACTAACAGTGGTTGATTATCTGTAAATGTAATATGCTCGCCAAAAGGGTAGTTCATGCCTTCGAAATGCCAGTAGCTACTATCATGCTTGACATGATACATAAATGTGTAGTAGTTTTTCATTCCGTCGCCACCAGCCACCAAAAATTTGTCAGGATCGGTAATCACTGACTTGAAGGCCAAAAGTGTCAACATACCTAGAACCGTTGTGGATATTAGTAACTGTCGATTCGTTGACTTCGATGAAAACTGGCTCATTATTTTTGCAAACATGTGGACAAAGGTAATCAAAGACAATAAATGTTTGCACAAAATTATTACATCGTACAAAGGTAAATCATATCTTTACCCTACTAGTTTGCAAACATATTAGTCTCAACAACTCGGTAATTAAGCGTATGAACCTGACCAACGAACACAAATTTTATATCATTTTATCAGCGTTTTTGCTCATCATGGTAGCCAAAAAAGCGGTCCAAATGCCTATCTCTCATGACGAGGTGAGCACCATCGATATATCAAGTAGACCGATTTTGGACATATTGAGTTATAAAGACCCCATCCCTAACAATCACATACTTAATACGCTGACGCTTAAGGCGATGATCAAAATTTTTGGCGATCATCCTTGGTCTGACAGGCTGCCCAATGTATTGAGTTTTATCCTTTACGCATTCTTTACAGTCAAACTGAGTTTTAGATTATATACACAATCATGGGTGCGCGCCGCCTTCGTTTTGATTCTCTTGACCCACTTATTTGCGCTAGATTTTTTTAGTGTCACACGTGGCTACGGTATGAGCTTAGCGCTGCAAGTAGCTAGTTTGTATTATGTCGCTAGTTGGCTTGATAATCGTAAACCGTCGTCACTTGCTTGGGCGCTAGGATTCTCAGTGCTTGGGGTGATTGCGAGTTTTACCTTGCTAAATTTCTATCTGCCTATGGTCGGCATGATGGCACTGATCATATGGCTACAGCCAAAAGTAGTGGAGAAAAACTTACAATTTGCAATGGTAACCGGTGCGTCCATCTTACTGGTTTTGGTCTGTTATTTACCTTTTAAAAGAATGATGGCTTCAGATCAGTTTTCTTATTGGGGAACCAATGGTTTTTTTCAGGATACCATCAAACCGATGCTTGTAGCCACGAGATGTGGGGCAGAATATTTCGGATGGACAAATGATAGGGTAGCACTCTATTTGGGTATCGGGATTTTGGTTTTGATGGCGGGGCTTGCCTTTCATCGCAAGATACATCGTCGATACATCATGTATATCATGATATCGTTTTTGCCGTTGAGCATCCTTTATAATCTATTGCAAAACTATTTTTTTCAGGTTCCATTCCTGAATCCCAGAACGGCATTGTGTTTCGTTCCG
Organism: Saprospiraceae bacterium; assembly: GCA_031373565.1. Classification (GTDB taxonomy): domain Bacteria; phylum Bacteroidota; class Bacteroidia; order Chitinophagales; family Saprospiraceae; genus OLB9. The sequence continues at coordinate 763 of JANMMV010000711.1, read as the reverse complement.
CTAGTGGCTATCTGGTGCGGTTATGGATTGTTAGGGATGTACCAGCACAAGAAAGCCTTGGGCCTAGCGATGTCTATTGCAACGGCGTCACTTGTCATCCAGCATTATGTTCGAGCTTACAATATCAAAAGCACCTATGAGTGGTATTATGATGCCAATACGTATGATGTTCTTCGTGATATTGATGACATCATCGCTCAAGATAATCTGCCCATACCTATTAAAGTCAATTGTCATTGGATTTTTTATCCTTCACTGTCATATCACATCAAGCAAAAATACAGGGACAAAATTATCTTAGTTGATTATCACAAAGACATAATGCCGGATTCCGATGCGATGTTTTATTATACGCAGTCGGACGAGATGGAGCGATTACTCCCTAGGTTCAACATTCATAAAGAATACAGCTGGCGAAGTCGTTTTTTGATGAGAGCTAAGTAGTTTCACTTATGGATAGAAAAATAATAGTAAATTTGAAAGTATGAAAATAAAACTTCAAATCATTCCCACCGATTTACTTGATGAGTATTGTAAACATGTAAACGAGGAATTGGCAAACAAATTTGATAATCTCAAAGATGCTGAAATCTCTACCGATGCATTCAGTTTTTATACTTCGGTGGCTTCAGTTTATTCCAGCAAAATAGAAGGAGAAAATATCGAATTAGATAGCTACATTAAGCACAAAAAATTTGGTATTGCGTTTTTACCCGACTACACCAAAAAGATTGACGACTTATACAGCGCTTATACTTTTGCA
>JANMMV010000701.1:0-12606 GCA_031373565.1 Saprospiraceae bacterium | reverse complement strand
CCTTGCAAATATGCCATTCGCTGATAAAGAAGTAGATTTTTTATTACCATTTACCAATCATGAACAACTCATATTGAATGGTACTCAATTGACATCCGCCGCTGTATGCAAATTGAGCTCATTAACAAAACTCGAAAAATTATCGTTGTCAAATACAGCCGTCGATGACAAAATTGAAGGATGTCTTTCTTCCTTCAAAGATCTACGCCACCTTTTTCTCAATGATACTAAAATCAAAAAGGAAAAGGTAGCTGATTGGCAACGAAAATTTCCAAAAATCAAAATTTATTATCTTGACAAACTCAATGACAAAATAGCTTTGGTTTCTCCACAGTTAAAAAATAAAAATCGTATTCTTTTACCGGGCGAAAAAGTAGAACTCTTTTGCGAAATCAAAGGCACTCAGATCAGGTATTCGGTAGATGGACAAGAGCCGGACTCGGTTTCGGCACTTATGTACAGTAAGCCTTTGCCCTTTAACAAGGCAACAAGATTAAGAGCAATCACCGTCAAAGATGGATGGCTCAAGAGTCCCGAAACGGATGCTACGTTTTTCCTTTCAGGTATCAAGCCTGCATCAGCAAAGCTTGTTCACGCACCCGACATAAAGTATCCTGGAATGGGAGTATTGACATTTTCAAACGATAAATTGGGCCCTGTCGAAAATCTAAAAGATGCGAACTGGTTAGCTTACAGAGATAAACCATTCGTAGGTACGTTTACTTTTGGCGAACCACAAAAACTGATCAAAACTGTTTATTTTTCATTTGCACGACAGATCGCGCAATATGTTTTTCCACCAACGGAAGTAAGACTTTATGGTATCGATAGTAAAGGCAAATCAACGTTGTTATCAAAAGTAAAACCGCCAAGGATCGAAGAAAATTATGTTGTGGGCTCTAAATCCGACTATGCAGTCATTGAGATACCGAAACCTGCGGCGTATGCATCTTACCGACTCGAAGGCGACAATTTAGCTATAATCCCAAAGTGGCATCCTGGCAAAGGTGAAAAAGGATGGCTCTTTATTGACGAAATATTTTGGTATGAATAGAAGAGACTTTATGATCGATATGGGTATTTTAGGTATCGCCACTTGCTTGGAGTGGAAGGAAGGTGAAGCCATTTATGGCCATAATCATAAGAAATACAAGTGGGATAGAACATGGAATGGAAGCCACCAGACACTTCCAATTAAAGATGCTCATGAGATGGTTTTTACTTCAGATGGGAGGATCGTTTTGCTAACCAACGAAACCAAAAATAACCTAATCTTTTTTGACAAGAAAGGAAAGATAACGGCAAATTGGGGTAAAGATTTCCCGGGTGGACATGGTCTATCTCTCGCTGGCCAAGTCAAAGATCAGAGCCTATTCATTACTGATACTGATCGGCACCAGTTTTTTCAGGTAAGTCTTGATGGTCAGATGATCAGAACTTGGGATGCCCCGGTAGAAACAGGGAAGTATAAAGATATAAAAGAATTTGTCCCTACAGAAACCGCCATTACTGCTGATGGAGAAATCTATGTCGCTGATGGATATGGCGCTCAGTTTATCACTCATTATGGTACGGATGGCAAGATAAAAAACATCTTTGGTGGTCGTGGCGATGGTGATGCCTTTCTCGATACTGCCCATGGTATTTGCATCGATACCAGAAATGTTCCGCATACATTGATCGTAACGGATCGAACACGTTGTTGTTTCAAGAGATATTCTATGGCTGGTGAATATATCTCGTCCATTCATCTGCCTGGTGCCAATGTATGTAGGCCAGTCATCAAGGGGGACTATCTCTACGCAGCTGTTTTGACTAGTTCGTCGCTTTCTAATTCTGGATTTGTGGTCATTCTAGACAAAGAAGATAAATTGATATCGTGCATCGCTGGTTCTACGCCAATGTACAAGGATGGGAAAGCTGTTTTGAGTTATCAAACCGTACAATTGTTCAAGCACCCACACGATGTAATGATAGATGACGAAGATAATTTGTATGTCTCTCAATGGAATAGCGGCAATGTCTACCCATACAAATTTACGCCATGGAAATAGTAAGACTAGTAGCAGCTTTGTTCTTGCTCAGTTATTCATTTATTTTATGTGGACAAGATGCTAAACTTGCAATGCCAATGTCATTTAGTAAAAAGATGTTATCACCAGGTTCAATGGAAGTGCTCAATATTGATTTCAGACTAGAAGGCAGTACTATAAGGTTTACTGATGATGGTTCAGAGCCAACAATTCAATCGGAAATTCTGGAAGCTAACAAGACAATAAATAAGCCCTGCGCACTAAAGTATAGGGTTTTTCATCCAGATTTTCTATCATCAGACGTAGGTACGATAAGATATTTTAATGAACCAAAACTGAATTACTCGGTAAGTTGCTCGCCCGCTCATCCTACTTACAATGAAGTTGGATCTTCTACATTAACAGATGGCGTTTTCGGGAGTAATGATTTTCATCAATCGTATCTCGGCTTTGAAGGTGACACCGCTTCTGTACACATCAAGTTTAAGAAAAAGACAAAAGTAAACTGTGTCTATATCTCAACAACGATCCAACAAGGCTCTTGGATTTTTGGTCCGTCAGAGATCGTTGTACGCATAAATGGCGGTAAAGACCTTATTACTCCAGTAGTCGATTGTAGCATCAAGCAAGATGGAACATCTTATACGGTGTACACCATTTATTTACCAGAAAAAAGGGCCAAGGCCAAGTTTATGGATGTAGAGGTTCTTCCACTTTCAAAAATGCCAGATTGGCATGCAGGAGCGGGTAAGCCCGCGTGGGTATTCATAGATGAAGTATGGCTTGATTAATGTAGAAAGAGAATAGTTGAAAATTACTTTATTTCTTTAAACTCTTCGGTGTAACCAGCGAAGATACCTAAGCCACCGACAATATTAGACTTGATGTCAGTACCTTGGCAAAAGGAACAATTGTGGTCAGCAATGCCAAAAGATTCAACTGATTTATAGAATTCGTAAAACTCTTTACTTGAAGTGATAAGTCTTAGATACTTCTTCTTGATGGGGTCAGGTTGACTTCCATCAGGCCCCTGTTCATTAAATCTTTCTTCTTCAAATGCATAAGCGGCGGATTTCACACCGTTGTTGTTTGAATCGTTGGTTTTTGGATTTGAGAGATCTTGTAGGTAAGAATTTAGATCATTATAATTTTTTATCCCAGATATCAAGTCCTTCGGATTGACGGTCTTACTAGTATCAAGTTGATTATTATTGTTCGTAAAAACTAGATCCCAAATGTAATAATTGCTGTTTACACCTTGAATATCAAATTCGAGTTTCTCCACCACATTCGAAATTATTTCAACTCGCGCTTTTTTTGGTGCCATACTTGTGGCTTTAACTGTCGCATAACCTGGTACTCTTACGATGAGCTCATAGATTTTGTCTGGTAATGGTAGATAAAATTCAGAGGAATAATTGCCATCCTTTGAATGTTTAAGGGTGATGAGTCGATTTGTAGCGCGCTCTAGCACTTCAACTTCTGCATCTAGTATAGGTAAGATCTTTGAGTTAGATTTGAGCCTACTACGCGAATATGATAAGTTTACTTCCCAAGACCTGCCAACCGTAAAAACTGAATTTACAACAACCGAAGGGGTAAACTCAATATCATCAAAGAGGAAGTCTTCTTCGCATGATGTGAAGAAAAGTCCTAAAGTTGAAATTAATATGAAGTAAAGTCTTTTCAACGAAATTGCTTATTAAGTATCAAAGTTATAACAAATATTCGAATATCGCACATCGATGCAAAATTAAAAATTCAAATTTTGATATAACACTTAATGCTAATATACGAAATTGTTGATTTGTCTTATGTATTATTTTGTCAATGATTTTATAACCTATTGCTAACAAAATAATATTTTAAAATTTGAGCGTATAGTTAATTGATGGGGTTATCGGAAGGATGCTCACTTTTCTACCTAAATCTGTATTAGTTTCAGCATTTCTATATATGTAGACGAAATATGGATTGAGTCGATTGTACACATTATAAACATTAAAATCAATGCGGGAATCGAATAGCTTTCCAGTTTTGTAGTAAGAAGCATTTAAGCTTAGCTGATGAAAAGGCTGGAGCCTGTAGTTGTTTCTGTCATTCGTATTGACTAATGTGATTGGTAGAAAATTGGTAGAAAACTCTTCATAAGAGAGTGTAAAAAGTCTACCGCTTCCATATACAAATTGTGCACCTACTGTCCAGTTTGAATTTATTTTGTGCGTCAAGCCAGCATTGACGTCCCAAGGTCGGTCAAAATTTGCGAGATATGTGCGGCCTTTATTCAAATTAGGAAATTGCCGTTCATTTTTGGCATGTGTTACGGAAAGCCACCCTTGTGTTTGTCCTAGTCGTTTGTGGATTAACCATTCAATACCCCGTGCGAGACCTTTACCGACAATCAGATTTCGCTCCCAATCCTTATTATTATTATACACTGGGACAATAGCTTGATCGTCTATCAGAAAATAAAATAGTTCAATGGGTTTAGTCAATTCAAGTAAGTTATCAAAAACTTTCCAATAGCCGCCTAGGCTTACGTAAATTGACTTAGTAATATTGAAATCATACTTGATGCTATACTGTGTAGCTAGCTCAGGATTGACTTTGTCCGTGCTAGGTACCCAAATAGATGTAGGTAATCCCAATCCAGAGTTAGATATCAAGTGGCTGAATTGCGCCATTCTACTATAAGCTGCAGTTATTACGTGTCTTGTCGATGGCGAATAGATGACATTAAGTCTAGGCTGGAAAGAACTAAATCTGTCTTTTCCATCATCCAGTTTATAAATGGCAGCATGTAATCCAGCATAAATAAATAGGCTAGAATTCAGCTTGAAATTATCTTCGATGTACAGATTGGTTTCTACTGTATGTCGAGTAGAGTCGCTATCATTGATTTTAGATTCTTTTTCATCAAGTATAAAAGTGCTCTGCTTTATGGCGGGATTGACTGAGTGGTAAGTTCGATTGATACCTGCTCGCAATGTATGTGCTGAATTGACATAAAAGTCAAGATCTCCTCTCACGTTAAGATCGTCAATTTGAGATGATGTGATAACGTCAAGTTCTCTGCGGATCGTTGTGTCTACGGCAAGACTCTCGAATGTATAACTTGACCTAGCACCTGATCTGTATCTTAAATAACCAGATTGCATTTTCAAAACCCACCTGTCATTAAAGATCTTAGTATACTTTAGAGAAGCAAGCTGATTTGACCACTTAAGTTCGTTTCTATCTGTTAGGTTTAGTTGTAATTTATCATTTCTAGCCGTATCAATTTTAAAAAGACTCAATTTATCTGCTCCAGAGTACATTGTTAGACTCAATGAACTTCCCTTGCCAAACTGATGATTGATTTTTGCTACAAAGTCTGAGTAACGCACGTCGATATTATCAAATTTTGTAAAAGGAGTCAATAGCTCATTCACATAGAAATTGAGCCATGAGACTTTACCAGCCACATTGTAGGTGGTTTTGTTTCCGTACAGTGGCCCGTTGATATGGAATTGTGCTCCCGGAACACCCACTGTTATACTTCTTTTATGGGTTGTCGAGTCGCCTAGTTTAAGCTGCACATCCAGCACTGAGGACAATCTACCGCCATATCTAGCTGGAAATCCATTTTTGATCAGGCTTGCGGAATTGATCGTTTCGTCAATAAAAATGGATGAAATACCGACGATATGATTTGCTTCGTAAATAGCGACCCCATCTAGTAAAATTAGATTTTGGTCTGGGCTACCACCCCTGACATATAAACCGCTTTGACCTTCTCCACCTGATTGTACACCGGGCGATATTCGAGCACTGTTGATGGGATCTTTTCCACCAGTAATACTATATACTTCATGATTCTTGAAAACATCTATGATATCTCCACTTGTATGAAGATTTATTCTGGATCTACCATCTACTATGATCGTCGGCAGGAGAAGGGAATGTTCCATATTGACGATGAGATTGGTTTTGCCAGTAATCGCAATTACTTTTTCGATTGATTTATATCCATAATATTGTATACTTAGATTAGCTGGTCCTGTTGGTAAAAATATAATGAAATAGCCTTCTTCATTAGACACCACCGCTTTTTTGGACATTTTTTCGATGACCAATGCGCCGGGGATCGATTCACCTGTAGTGCTATCTATCACGACGCCTACGATCTTATTTAATAGTGGTTTATGTAGCTTTGTATTAAGTGTGATTAGTACTTTCTCGCTACTTGCATATGAGAGTGTAATTGGCATATTGCTAAACACTTTTTTGACAAAAGCATCTATACTACCAGTAAACGATTCTATGTAGACGATTTTTGTATCATCAATCTGACTCGCATTATAGCTAAAATTGACATTGTAATTTTTTGTAATGTACTGGATGTGATCCTTTTGGGTATGAATGCCCAATGATGATCTGAAAACTATTGTGCGTAGGAGGGGATTGCTTTGACCTACTGTAACACTAATAAAAGAAAGGCACAAGCATTTTATTACGATCCATCTGCCTAATGCAAGCATAAACTAGCATTTGAAGGATTGAATAACGATGGTGTTTCTATCTTCAATAGTATACCTGAGTCCGGCAATGGTTGACAGCTCGTCCAAAATCTGAAGAAGGGTTTCTTTGGAATAAGTAGAATTAATTTTGCACTTATCTTCAACTCGGTCTGTCGATGATTCAAATTTCAATTTCATTTGATAATAAGAAGCGACACTGTACAAAACATTGACTATCGATTCGTTTTGGAAAACAAGTTTTTGATTTTGCCAAGCTGTAGCTTGTATTTTTGGTTGGTTAGCTTGTTGAACCCCTTTGTTATCGATGGTTAAGATATCGCCTACCGTAAGGATGTAAGAATCACCACCTCTATTGAATTTTACTTTGCCTTCGGTCACATAGATCTGTGTGTATATTTCGTTAGTTATGATGTCAAATGCGGTACCTAAAACGATGATATTCCCATGATGTAAAGCGATTTCAAAGGGATGCTGAGCGTCTTTTGTTACTTGGAAAAATGCCCTTCCCGTAAGCTTTGTTTTTCGATTGCCTAAATCTGTCAATATACTCTGCGCGTGAAGTTGAACTTTCGTTTTATCCTTCAATATGATCTCTTTTGCTTCGTTGTAAGTATATTGTTGCGCTTCTGTAACATTTGTAGATGGACCTACCACAAACCAAGCTGCAATGACTAAGGCCATCACCGCGGCCGCTTTGGCCATGATCTTTATATAATTGACCTTGGTAGATTCTTGAACGGTTGTAGAGGATATCTTATCCCAAGCCGCAACGGTATCGACCGATTTGTAGCCTTTTAATTGGTCCATAGTTCGTTCCTGATCAATAGATTCTTTCATGTTAAAAAGATTTGCAGACATTTGGTCACGCCAAGCTTCCAATGATTCCTTTTCTTGAGCATCGTCTTTTGACAATAATATTTTTGACATCCAATCATTCATGAGTTACTATGAATTTTATTTTTGTTATTTATTTAAGTTTTCAATCTTCTTTGCTAACATCCCTCTCAACAATTTTAGCGCTTTAGACATGTGCGCTTCGACCGTTTTGACCGAGATATTGAGATCTTCTCCAATTTGAGTGTAAGTTAAGCCATTTATCTTTCCCAATCTGAATACCTCTTCACATTTTGGTGGTAAGTGTCGCATGGATACATATATCTGATCTATAAGTAACCATTTATCTACTTCCTGCTCGTTTATTACATCATCTTCATCATAAGTCACCAATTGAAGGTGGGTAATCGCTTTTCGATTGATTTCGTCTCTTCGTATCACTTCCAAACACCGGTTTTTGGTCATCGTATAGATGAGCGATTTGATACTTTTAGTCTCATCTACTGAAGAACCCATGTGCCACAACTTCACAAAACAATCCTGTACTATGTCTTCTGCCTTATCCATATCGTGCAACATCCGATTTGCAAAATTGCACAAGGGCTGATAATGAAGATCAAACAAAGTTTTAAAATGGGTCTCAATCAAAGTTACTCAGGTATTCGGTAAAGTTACATAACAAAGATAAGCATTGTTAGTATTAATTGGATATATGATTAAATTATATGTTGGGATTGTCGCGCAAAGACAACTTTTCGGATAGCATTTTTATGAATGGGTAAATCATCTCTTAGCGTAGTTGACAGTTTTGGCTGGGTGTTGTCATTATTTGGGCTTAATGAATTACATTTGCGGCAGATATCAAAACCATCTAGACCGTGACTTTAATCAAATCTATCTCGGGCATCCGAGGAACTATTGGCGGAAGCCCATCCAATAACCTAACACCTGTTGACGTAGTTGAATGCACCGCGGGCCTGGGGATGTGGCTCAAAAATCAAAAAGGCACCCCTAAAATTGTCGTAGGACGCGACGGCAGAATAAGTGGAAGTATCGTCAGTAATCTTGCCGTTAATACTCTTTTGTCAATGGGTATAGATGTTGTGGATCTTGGCTATTCGACGACTCCTACGGTCGAAATGATGGTGCCCCATCTCGGTGCTGGTGCTGGCATCATATTTACTGCTAGCCACAATCCAAAAGAATGGAACGCGCTCAAATTTCTAAATAATAAAGGTGAATTTATTTCTGCACAAGATGGACAAGATATCATTGATATTATCAAAATGGGCGAACTCGATTTCGTAGATGTCGACAGCCTAGGTTCCTATGAAACCTATGAAGATGCCATCGCGTATCATTTAGAGCAGATATTAAAATACCGTCACATCAACATTCCGGCAATCATGGCCGCCAATCTGCATGTCGTTGTGGATTGCATTAATTCGACGGGTTCGATATCAATACCGCCCCTGCTAGATTTGCTAGGTGTATCATACACGCTGATCAATGAAGATAATTATGGACATTTTGCACATAATCCTGAGCCGCTTCCAAAGCATCTAGAGCAGTTGTCTTCGATAGTCGTACAAGAGAAAGCGGCTATGGGTATTAGCATCGATCCTGATGTGGATAGACTCGCATTTGTGTGCGAAGATGGCTCTATGTTTGGTGAAGAGTATACGCTCGTGGCCTGTGCCGACTATATTTTATCGAGAGAGAAAGGTAACACTGTCTCTAACCTCTCTTCAACTCGCGCGCTTGCCGATGTTACGGCTAGGCATGGTGGTAGCTATTCGGCATCTGCTGTGGGAGAAGTCAATGTCGTCAATGAAATGAAACGCACCAACGCTATCATCGGTGGCGAAGGCAATGGTGGTATTATCATTCCAGATCTACATTATGGCCGTGACGCCATAGCAGGAATTGCTATTTTCTTGTCTCTGGTTGCGGAGAGGGGATTGAGTTTGACAGCTTTGAAGGCTACCTATCCAAGTTATAATATTATCAAAGACAAGATCGATCTAACACCTGATTTAGATTTAGATGGCATATTTGCCAATATCAAAAGTACCTTTGCTAAAGAACGAATCAATGAAGTAGATGGACTTAAGGTAGATTTTGCTGAGGGATGGGTTCACATGCGAAAATCAAATACCGAAGCGATTGTCAGAATATATTGTGAAGCAGGAGATGATGCAACGGCAAAGAGATTGATAGACATGGTGAAGTCCTGTATCTAGATCTGATTATGCAGATCCATCTTAACTTCCCGTGAAATGAATATCTTGTATTTACAGAATATACTTTTACTTTAAATCTGTATTTGATGCTTCTGACCGCAAGACCATTGCTGTTCAAAGTGCGCCTAAGGCATCAATGGCACCTAACATAATCAATGTAGGTGGCATTTGTCCCCGTAGTACAATCAAAACGGTACCTAATGCAAATCCTAATCTCACCCAAACAGAAGCCTTGATGAGCGGTGCGATACTATGCTTGCCTGCTAAAATGTCGTAAGTTCCGATAACAATTGCCAGTAAGCCAACAGCGCTTGCCCAGCCAGTCGGCAAGGAGGGTAGCTGAACCAGCGAGAGAAAAGTTGCTGGGATCGTGAGAAAAAATAGTCCAGTAGAGACGACATAGATACCAAAATAGAACAAAGTTTTACCTGATTGTGTCATAACAAGGTTTTTTAAGAGGGTTAAAAATAAAAGGTTTTTATTTTGATGCCACTGGTAATGAATTAGGCTTAAAATACTAAATAATGATCAAATTTACATATTATAATTTAGTTTTAACGTACTATGTAAAACATTTATTTTTTGGATTTTTAAGTTAGTTGTGTCATTCATCTTTTATGATCAAAGTCGAAGTCTTTTGCGTTTTGAATTTTCACCTGTTAGCTTCACCTGCAAACTCAGAAATGTGCCCGACGCAATGCTAGTGGTCAAAATTTTTTTTTAAAAACAATCATTTCTTTCGAAATTTTTCGGCTGATACATAACTTTAAATATTTTTTAATGCGGCTTTCGGGTTTAACAACAATTAAGCCATCAACCGAACAAAATCGCGCAACAATTTGTACCTATGTCAGATTTATATAATCTTGTAGCTGATCATAAACTAGGTTAAAGCTCAAAAATCAAAGATGTATGATAGTCATTATTGGTGCAGGTATAGCGGGATTGACTTGCGCTAAATATCTAAAAGACAAAGGCATAGATGCCACGATTTTGGAAGGATCTGACGGTATCGGTGGGCGAGTCAGGACAGATATTGTCGATGGATTCAGATTAGACAGAGGCTTTCAAGTTCTCTTGACATCATATCCGGAAGCGATGAATTTATTGAATTACAATGATTTATGCTTTAAGGCAATGCCTTCGGGCGCACGGATACGCCGAGGAAACGAATTTTTTGTGATGCCAAATCCGTTAAAGAATATCAGCACCGCTCCCCAGGCTTTGTTTGCGCAGGTCGGCAGTGTTTGGGATAAATTGAAGGTTTTACAACTTAATTTGAGCGTCTCAAATGCAGCAGAGCCAAGCGGTAAAAATAGCGCAAAAGCGCAGACAACTTTGGATTTTTTGAAAGAATTTGGTTATTCAGATGTCTTCATTGAGCGATTTTTTCGCCCTTTTTTTCGTGGTGTTTTCTTAGAGAAAGAACTGCAAACTGATGCCACTTTTTTCAAATTTCTATTTCGACAATTTGCGCAAGGTGATGTGGTCGTTCCAGAAAAAGGGATGCAGGCTATTCCAGATCAAATTGCTTCGCATCTTTCGGCACATCAAATTCGATTGAACGCTCCGGTTGCGAAAATTGTCGGCAAGACTATATTTTTACAAAGCGGTGAAGTACTAGAAGTGGATAAAATTGTACTTGCTACCGATGCAAATAATGCCGCTCGACTATTGGGCGAGGCGCGCACCACTAGTTTCAACGCCACTGATTGTATTTATTTCGAAAGTGATACTCCTTTAGCGAAACTAGGGAAACCATATCTTTTCATCAATTCAAACGTTGGTGAATTGATCGATCATCTTGTCGTGCTTTCGGATATTGCGCCTTCGTACGCTCCAACAGGTAAGACTTTGATTTCGGTAAGTGTGGTAGGACAAAACAGCTACACAGAAGAAGACCTGATACAAGTAATTCAAGTAGAGCTAGGCGGTTGGTTTGGCAAAGAGCTGACATGGCGGCACCTAAAAACTTATCGCATTCCAGAAGCACTTCCGCAATATTTTGATGGAAGCCACCATAATACGCTGAAAATCAATGATTTTATGTATCGATGTGGCGACTATACAGCGTATCCTTCCCTTAATGCTGCGATGAAAACAGGTAGGGAAGTGGCTGAGATGTTAAGTGCAACTCCAATATAACAATGATGTGACTTGCTATTACAGTCCGCCATTTTTCATCAACAATTAAAATAGTTTCCTATTTTTGTATTTAACTTAACTGATATGAGAAATTTATTATTACTAGCTACTTTATTTTTTCTGAGTGTAAGAGCGATAAGTCAAGATTTTGCTGCAATTGATGAGTTTGCTAAATCCGTACGATTCTCAAAAGATCTGGTAAAATTGACCGATAAGTTGACCGCCCCTTACAAAGATGATTTATCAAAAGTCCGTGCAATCTTTGTTTGCCTCGCTACAAATATAGAATATGATCATAAGAAGTTAAATAAAATGAAGGCCGCTGGCTATAAAAGCAGACGGTTTTTCGGTAGCAAAGAAGAAATCAAAGAACAACGTCTAGCTCAAATACAGGAATTTATTGAGGAGACCCTTGACGACAGAAAAGGCGTATGTCAAGATTATGCATTTTTGTTTCAAGCTATGTGCATACACGCTGGTATCGAGTGCGAGTTTGTCACTGGCGTAGGCAAAAACAATCCTGCAGACATCGGCAACGTAAATATGCCATCAAAACATGCATGGAATGCGGTAAAAATAGATGGTAAATGGGCATTGATGGATGTAACTTGGTCGACTGGGATGGGTAATAAAGAAGACTTTGGTAAAGGATATTTTAATCTTCCGCCTTCTACAATGATCATGTCGCATTATCCGACAGAGAGTGAATGGCAACTTCTAGACTCTACTGTGAGCAAGCAGTTTTTTGCTGATTTGCCCTATTTGACGCCTACATTTATCAAGTACGAAGTTTCAGATTTAATCCCTTTTAGTGGTAAAATTCGGACTAAA
>JANMMV010000627.1:0-4903 GCA_031373565.1 Saprospiraceae bacterium | reverse complement strand
ATATTTTTGCTGATCGTAGCATTACTCATGTTGATGGCGGTGGTACCTATTTACGAATTTACTCCTAAAAAATTGCCTGGCACATGGTCTAGTGTAGTCGAAGGTATCAATTTTGTCACAACCAACAGACCACTCCTCGGCGCCATGAGTCTCGATATGTTTGCCGTGCTTTTCGGAGGCGCCGTAGCTTTGTTACCTGTATTTGCTAAAGATATCTTGCAAGCGGGTCCACAAGGTTTTGGTTTATTGACATCAGCTACTTATCTGGGTAATTTTGTTGCGCTTTTGTATTATTATTTCAAGCCCTTGCAAGGTGATCAAGGTCGCAAACTCATTTGGTCTGTCGGTGGATTTGGGGTGTGTATTTTGGTCTTTGCATTGAGCAAATCGATTTGGCTTAGTTTTGCGGCATTGCTAGTAAGTGGTCTTTTTGATGGTGTTAGTATGGTGGTAAGGAGTACGATATTTCAGATTTTGGTTCCTGATGAGATGCGAGGTCGTGTATCATCGGTGAGCTCGATCTTTATCAATAGTAGCAACGAACTCGGACAGTTTGAGAGTGGCCTAGCAGCGCGGTATATGGGTACCATCCCTAGCGTTGTATTCGGTGGGATAATGACTATCGGAATAGCCGTATTTACGTATGTCAAGGTGCCAAGTTTACGGCGAATGAAATATTGATATGAAGGATAGCCGTAAAAGTCATTTGATATTTATAGGTATCGTAGCAGTATATCTGCTTTGTAGGCATTTCTTCTTGTTTACGACGCACTTTGGTTTTGACGATATGCATTATGCGGGTTTAGGCCACGACATAGCTACTGGCAAATTTGCATTATCACAGGATCATTATGGATATAGATGGGGATTTATCTTTCCTTTGGGTTTTTTCTATTGGTTGTTTGGTGTGGATGACTTGTCATCGGGTCTGTGGTCTATGATCTGTATGACATCGATGGCCTACGGTGTATGGCGATTGTCAGCTGAATGGCCACTATGGTCAAGATGTACGGGCGTATTGTTTTTGTTGACCTACTACTGGACAGGGTTTTATGCTGATAAGCTCATGCCTGATGTGCCTGCTGCTGCTGCGGTTTTTGGTGCTTGTTACGCTCATTATCGATACTATTTGGATAGAGAACGGCCTCTCAAATATGCATTATTGATGATCATCAGTCTGATGGTGGGTTTCTTGATCAAAGAATCTATCATCATCGTCGCTCCATTATTTATCGGGTGGATGATATATGATTGCCTTTCGGCGAAAGCAATGACGCCTTTTTGGAAAATTGCCTCACTCCTAGGTCTTTTCGTCTCGCTCATGTATTTGGGCGTATGCTATGGACTCACAGGGTCTTTGTTCTCAAGGATTACCGCTATCTATGCCAATGGATATTTTAGTGATTGTAGCTATGATCAACTCCCTTGGTCGGCGACTTGGGAGCGTATAACCACCCAGCTCACTAGGGTGTGGCTTGATACAGGTTTGTTGATAGGATTGCCATTTGTCTGGATAGCGGCGAGATCGGGTGGGAGAGTAGGACGATACTGGGCAGGGACGACCAGCTGCTTACTGCTTTGTGCCAATTTTATGACGACTTCCTTTCAGCATTACATCCCGCTATGTCCAGATATCAGGCATTATTTATGGACCGTCCCTGCGATGGGCATGTGCATAGCGCTGATGGGTACAATAAAGTCGGACAAGCAAACCTCAACTATCGGTGTCTTGATTTCTTTGATTGTCACAGGTCTATCAATTTGGTTGAAGAGTGATATGTGGGCCGCGTATCTATTGCTTAGTTTTGGCTTGATTGGGTATAGGTATCACAACAAGTGGCAAATAATGCCCATGATCTTTCTTGTCTTAGGACTTATCTTTCCATTGTACCGATCTTACCGTGCCATGGATAAGCAAAATTACGCTCAGCAGAAACAACTTGTCAATAAACATTTCGGTGCGCCACCTACAGTGCCAACCTTGATCATCTCCAATAGTGCTGAGATCAATATGGACAAGTACGTAACTCAATACCGAAGCGAAAACATCCATTGGGTCAAGCAACAAGATCTCCAAAAAATCGATGTACTTTCAGCGCAGCAAATCTTCTACATTCAAAACGGCATGACTACTTATCTCACTGGTATCACTTGGGACGATAATCCCGCCTGGGTACGCCAACCTGACAGTGTCTGGACTCGCGTTGACTCTATCAATGGTATAGAGTTGTTTAGTGTCGATCGGGATAAGTTAGTTGGTCGGATCGGTGGCTCCGAGTAACTTCAATCACCTAGGTGATATGATTTACGCACGGTGGCTGAGGGAACTCGAAGCCACTTGACGGTGATTTCGAGTATCCTCAATCACGTAGGTTTTATATTTTGACTTTGCGTACGGTGGCTGATGTAACTCAAAGCCACAGTAGTCGTAAACAAAAAATAATAATTTTAATTACATATTATAGAAATGTTATATATTTGCAAATGGAAAGATGAGAAGGACTCGAGCAAATATGAGTAATCAATTTCTGCGTTCTTTATCTTCCTAAAAATAGGCTTAGTGTAGTAGAAATTCTAGACAGGATTTTTATAAATGCTGATTATAAGATACTAGTATCCATATAGTTACGAAATATGGATAGTAGTTTGTAAACAACTGTCATTCGTAAACCCAACCAACAGTAAATTGGCTTAATTGTCATAGAATAGGCTTCTATGACAAATTTTCTATTAGCACAATTAAATGCTATGTGAGAAATGTATTTACTCTTTTTACTTCATTTTTAAATCAATTATGATGGCTATCACCATGAAATCAAGCATCTCAATTATTTTTATTTTATTGGCAATAAATAGTTCATTTGGTCAATTAACGGGAACCAAAAATATTCCTGGTGATTATCCAACATTAGCATCAGCTATTGCAGACCTTAATACAACAGGAGTAGGCGCGGGTGGAGTAACTATAAATGTAGTGGCGTCTAATCCACAAACAGCACCCGCGGGCGGTTATGTAATCGGTGGTAGCGCACACCCTTCCGTACTTAATAATGTAGTTGGAAATCCGATCATGATTATCGGTAATGCAAATATCATCACCGCTCCAACTCCACAGGTAGCTGGATTATTAAACGATGGGATTTTTAAAATTATCGGCGCTGATTATGTTACCCTTGAAGGCTTCTCTATGTTAGAAAACGCTGCAAATACAGTAACGGCTGCTGGTACTAATAACATGACCGAGTGGGGCGTAGCTCTTTTGTATGTGACAACAACGAACGGCGCGCAGCATAACACTATTAAAAACAGTACCATAACACTCAACAGAACCTATCAAAATACATTTGGTATCTACAGCAATGCCACTCATTCTGCTATTGCAGTATCTGCATCAGCTAGTGCTACAACTTCAATAGGTGGAAACACTGGACTTAAAATATATGGAAATACTATTTCTAATGTTAATCAGGGTATCGTGGTAATCGGACCTACAGCAGCTGCAGACCAAAATTTAGGAATCGATATAGGGGGAGCTGGTGGGGCACAAGCAAATACCATTTCAAACTATGGTACAACTGGCGTATTTTCTGGTTATGCCAATGTTTCTGGAACAGTAAACGGGATATTGATCAGAAATTCAATCGGATTCAATGTGTCATTCAATACGATTAGTAGTTCAGTGGGTGGCGTGATAAACGGTACATTAAATGGCATCCAAGCGCCAACTTTTTCTTCGATACCTACAGGCACTTTTACATCAAGCGTTAATAATAATGCGATATCACTCAAAAGTGGACTAGCAGCTGGAGCGATGAATGGCATCCTCCTTGGTACAGGTACAGCATCAGTAAGCTCTACAATAAATGTGAACAACAATAATTTTCTTGATTGGGGACATACTGTGGCGGCATCGGGAGCGATTACTTTTATTAGTCAAGTAGCCACACATTTAACGACAAACATCAACTCGAATACTTTTACCAATATAAGTGTCAATACAGCTGGTAGTGTTACTTTTATTAACCATAGTTACGTTATGCCAGCAATGGGATCACAAACGATCGATAACAACTCCATTATCACGGCTTTTGCTAAAACAGGCGCGGGAGGAACCGTCACTGTGTCTACATCAAATAATGTCTCTCCGAATGGAGCAACGTATGTTTTTACCAATAATAATTTTTCTAATTTATCGGTGACTGGGGCAACCGCAATTACAGGCGTTAATGTGGCGGATGCAGCAGGAAGTGGCCCTTCTAGAACTTGCACTGGCAATACTTTTAATAACTGGGTAGGCGGAACCGGCCCGGTAACAGTCATGCTTTATACTTCCATTGGCGGACCACCTTCTTCTATTTCTTCGAATACAATAAATAATATCACTGCTCAAAATTCAATATCAGGGATTAATATTGGTAACACTTTCAGCGGCGCTACCACACTAAATGTGGCTAGTAATACCGTTACAAACTTAACATCGACTGGCACTGGAGGAGCAATAACTGGTATTAGTTGCTCCAACATTTCTACATCGATTAATATCAATAACAATACGATCAGTGCTTTATCGAGCACTGGTGCTTCTGCAGTGCAAGGTATCTTGATCAGTGGAGCCACGACTACGCATGTTTTCAAAAATACCATTTGTGATTTATCGGGTAGTAATGTTTCGTCTACAGTCAATGGTATTCAAGTTTCTGGCGGGACGACAATGACGCTGTCGAACAATCGTATTGCAGATTTACGTACTCCAGCTGCAAGTGGTTCTAATGCTTTGATCGGAATCAATATAACGGGCGGTTCCACCGTCAATGCTTATTTTAACACAGTGATCATAAATGGAAATAGTTCGGGCGCTTTGTTTGGATCAAGTGCACTTTCAACATCTACCACTCCTACATTG
>JANMMV010000555.1:0-1931 GCA_031373565.1 Saprospiraceae bacterium | reverse complement strand
CATCCCGAACGGATCATAATCCTGAGCAGCTAAAACATCAGGTTCATAGTAAAGCACATTGCCCGAAGTCCCATTTTGAAACATAAATCTTCTATCAGTTAATACTACCATTACATTACCCAAGTGATTGGTTAACTCATATCGTTTGTTGCCCAAATATCGTGAAAAAAACCCACTTGTAGGAACAGTGGCAGTCATTTTTTGCCGTAATTCCACATATCCTAAACGTTTAGAACCATAAATATGTTGTTCAGATAAGAAAATGGAATCTGTAGCTCCGTGTTCGCGAGTATAAGAGGCCATCACGTTACCTTGAGCATCACGCGCATAATAGGTATATATAGTTGCACCTGTTGTCGGATCAAATTTTTTCATGATGCGGTTTCCGGTTGCATCATAAGCAAAAGTTAATTCATCACCTGAACTTTTTATTACTTTTTTGATTTTGCCGTAAACTGTCCATTCAATTGAAGTAATTCCACCCTGTGTATCTTTAATGAGATTGCCAATGGCGTCATAATCGTAATTACCTGTTGACTGATCATCAACATCAATATTTACGTATGCTGATGGTGAAACAGCATCATCTACATACAACAAGCGGTTATCATCAGAAGCATAATGATAGGTGAGATTGTCCATATTATAGGTTGGTGTAACCAAATTGCCGGCTCTTTTCATATTCAATATATTCCCATTAGGATCATAAACATATGTTGTAGCCCATTTATTTGTACTTGAAGCACCAACATCCCAAGTATAATTTCCAGTTGTATGTATGTTGCTTTTTATTACACCTTCGCTTTCTACCAATCTATTTAACTGGTCATAAGTATAAATCTTACCTAAAGCTTCACTAATTTCATGAGTTCCACTTGTATGCGTGGGGCGCCTGAATTGTGTGCTCATGGCATGGATATTACCATTGAATAAACCCTGTTCTCCTGCACCAGTTCCATAACCGGGATATTCAGCTAGTACACTTCCTGCATCAGCTATAAACGATGTTACACCGGTATTAATTTGCTTATAATCATCTTTAAAGTAATCCAAAATAAAACCAAAGGCATCCTTTGCCACTAATTGATGGCTCACTCCGGACTTTCCATCTCGGCCAATATCTTTATTTTCATTTAATCCACTTGCATTAATACCTTTCAACCAACCGGTTATTGTATAGGCATAGTCTGTTCCTTGAACCATCAAGTCACCTGTTTCAACTCTAGCTAAAGGGCCATGTCTATAGTACCAATAACGCGCATCTCTATCCCATGTCTCATCATCTCTGCTTGTATAGACTTCATACAAGCGGTTATCGTCATCATAGACATATTCATGATAAAACTGATCAATTTTTCCAGGTTGATAAGCTACCCTGTTTACATTGCCGCTAATCAAATCATACGTATACTCGACCGTTTTAAATTGTTCATTAGCATGGGCCGTGGCTAAAGCCTTATTATCCTGTACCATTTTTTGCACATTGCCGTGAATATCGTAACTGTAATAAGTAGCGTGATTATAATTTGTTAGTGCAGCATTATAAACATCTTGATAAAATACACTTGCAACACGCATGCGTAAATTTTCTTGGCCATCTGTTCCAAAATCAGGGTCTACTGCCAAATCCGTAGCCAAATCATATTTTGTAATTGTCACCTCATAACGGTATGCTGCTATGTTAGGTTCAGATTTCAGATTTTCCCAATTGTATATTGTGCTTTCGGTAACATCAAGCACCAAACTTGCTTCAAATTGAGTTATCCTCAAATCTAATCGTCGTTTCTTGATATGGTCACCAAATGTCACAACATGGACGGGATAGCCTGCTGGCTTGGGTTTCTTGACTGTTATGCTACCAACCGCAGATAGGCAACGCAACAGCAGGGGTTCAGTTTTGTTGAATGCCTTAAATACTATGGATCAGCCGG
>JANMMV010000532.1:0-2006 GCA_031373565.1 Saprospiraceae bacterium | reverse complement strand
ATTGCGGTGTAGAACTGTTTGCAGTTATTTCATGTGTCACATAGTCATTCGCGTTACCTAAAAGTGATAACTCAGGACGACTGAGTATTGCTCCACCGGCGGCTTTTACACCATAGTGGAAGGCAAATCTTTCTTTTTTTTCCTTACCATATTGGCTATAACCATTAAAACTAAGGGAGCCAATAAGGATTACAGTGAGAATTAATTTTACGTTCATTGTTTTGCGTTTTGAAGTCACAGCTAAAGATATACCATTATAACGTGACAAAGGTTCTAAAAAAGTATTATAAATATTAAAAAAATCTAATTTTATGTTTTTTTATCAATAAGACCTAATCGAAAAAAGGTCAAACATCATATATAATATTCTTTAGGCTGCTTTTATTGCCTGCCTATTCAGAATATTATTAATCATAACAAATGATTAACAAGTTATTGTTTTTATCTGTTGATTGTTGAATTTTGACTTCAAATACGATTTGGAAATTTTTTATTTTAACATATGTATCATTTTTAGGACACGACTTTTTAACTGATACCACGATCTTAAGTCATTTAAAGAAGCCTTTTTGTCAAAAAGATTACATTCGGTTACCCTATTTTTAAATTAGAATGGTAGGTAAGCGTGTAAAGTTAGACATAGATACTACCTTTGTGGGTAATATTGATTTAGACATGATTTTATGAGTGAGGACAAAATGACCTATGACCTGCGGGGTGTTTCCGCTTCCAAAGACGATGTTCACAAGGCCATCGAGCACATTGATAAAGGTGTTTTTCCTAATGCTTTTTGTAAGATTATTTCTGATGTAATAAGTGGTGATCCGAGCTATTGCAATATTATGCACGCAGACACTGCTGGAACAAAAACAAGCTTGGCTTATATCTATTGGAAAGAGACAGGAGATCTCTCGGTATGGAAAGGTATC
The DNA here is from genome assembly GCA_031373565.1 of Saprospiraceae bacterium. Classification (GTDB taxonomy): domain Bacteria; phylum Bacteroidota; class Bacteroidia; order Chitinophagales; family Saprospiraceae; genus OLB9. Next base: position 1,077 of record JANMMV010000532.1, on the reverse strand, counting down.
GTCGAAGACTCCATTGTAATGAATCTAGATGATATGGGTTGTATTGGGTGCTTTGAGAACATTGTGCTTAGCTCGACTATCGGTCGTAACAAGCATCTCATCCCCGGCGAAATAGTCACTACCATTATCAATCATGCTGAGTCATATGTAAGGAAGCTGGCTGATCATGGAGTTACTATTTTTACATCGGGCGGAGAGACTGCTGATGTGGGCGATATCGTCCGAACGATAGATGTTGGCTATACCGCTTTTGCTCGTATGCGTCGTGCCGATGTTGTAGATATCAAAATATTGCCTGGTGACTATATCGTCGGTTTTGCATCTTATGGTCAGGCGACCTATGAAGACCATTACAACGGCGGAATGGGGTCCAATGGCTTAACTTCTGCTCGTCATGATGTGTTTGATAAATCTTACGCAACCAAGTATCCAGAGTCTTTCAATGAGCGCGTACCTATTGATTTGCTTTATGCTGGGAGTAAGAAATTGACTGATATTATTTCAATAGATGGCGTTGATATGACGGTCGGAAAACTTGTTCTGTCACCTACTCGTACCTACCTACCTTTAATGAAATCCATTGTATCTGCCCATAAATCATCGATCAATGGTATGATACACTGTAGTGGAGGGGGACAAACAAAGGTCAGCAAATTTATGTCTCCAAATGCGCACATCATCAAGGATCATCTTCTGCCTATACCTCCTTTGTTTGAAATGATCAAATCTGAATCAGGATTAAGCGACAGAGAAATGTTTCAAGTGTTCAATATGGGCCACAGGCTCGAAATATATACGTCTGATCTATCGGCTGCTCAAAACATGATACAATTGAGCAAAGATTTTGGTATTGAAGCGCAAATTATTGGTAGGGTAGAGTCAGGAGATTCAAAGCAGATTTCAATCAGCCATAAAGGGCAGACGATCACTTACGATTTTTAAAATGAGGCATTTGATTAGCTTACTTTGCTGATATTTGTTGTTCATGTTCTAACCTACGTTCGCAAACGCCGCTAGATAACTTTCAATATATTGGTCAACGTACTTGGCTTTGTACTGCATGATAAATCTCGGATG
>JANMMV010000506.1:0-3827 GCA_031373565.1 Saprospiraceae bacterium | reverse complement strand
CAAATCAACAGGAATAATATCGCACGTCTCTATAGAACTCAGATCATGCTCTATTGCAAGCCATCTGCTACTAAAATCCCAGCCCGATTCAGCAGCACTCCTTAGATGTCGATACTTAGTTGGCAGGAAGCTTGCATCTATATTTTCTAAAGTTGTCTTATCTTCCAAGTACATCTCAGTTCTAGGCGTATCCATTTCATCATAGTAGCGGGCAACTTTGAATCCATTGTAAATAACCGCTTTGCCTCCACTAGTCCAATAATGGTACTCAGTTTGCAAAGCATCTCGGTACTTCCGATATATGTGCTCACCACGGATCGAAGCCAATAATTCGACCATCAAAGCAAAAAATGGTGGCTGTGAACGAGATAGATAATACGTTCGATTGCCATTAGGTATATGATCGAAATTCGCAATCAGGTCTGCAAAATTATTAACCATATGCTCAATCAACACTACCCTACCCGATACTTTCAAACCTAGCATGGTGAAATACGAATCCCAGTAATAAATTTCATTGAATCGCCCACCAGGTACGATGTAAGGGTACTTAAGCGGCAGAAGAGAACTTCCCACCACCGGCGAATCTGGGAGTCTAAAAAGATGCGACCACAATGACTCCACGTGTTCTTGGCATGACAGCGACATATCAGATTGAAAAGTTGATATGGCATCTTCTTGTTTTGTGAAATGAGTATCAACGAACTCTTGTAAATCAAAATTTGGTGAAGATTTTTGATCGTGGTAATGACGCAAAATGATATCAGGTGACATGCTGGGAATCAAATCCACCACTGCCTTGCCATCTGATAAAATATTACTCAACGCTATATCTTCAAATAACGGGCTATAGATGTCGATGGGCGATTTGATATTCATAAATAAGTAATGTTTGCTCCTGCAATAATAAGTATATATAAACAAGGCAATGTAAAAAACATTGATTAAGTTTGTCAAACGTTAAATCAACCACAAATGAAAAACAGTATCAAATTCTCTTTATATCTAAATTACTTTGTGTTTGCTATCTTACTAAATAGTGTGGGCATTGTCATTCTAAAATCTCAAAAAGTATACGGTGTAGACGAAATTGCAGCAAGTACTTTGGAGTTATTCAAAGATCTACCGATAGCCATTGTTTCGTTTTTGATAGCATCGTTTCTGCCTAAGCTAGGATACAAAAAATCGATGATGATTGGTTTAGGGTTAGTCACCTTGGCTTGTATTATTATGTATTTTGGCAATGGATTTGCCTATGCTAAATTCCTATTTGCATGCGTGGGAGTAGCATTTGCGCTCATTAAGGTATCGGTTTATGCATCGATTGGATTAGTAACAAAAAATGAAAGTGAACACAATCGTTTGATGAGTTCGATCGAGGGTGTGTTTATGTATGGAATAGCAATAGCCTATTTTTTATTTCCAGCTTTTAATACTGATGGCGAACCCAACGCTTGGCTTAGAGTTTACCCATTACTAGCTGCATTATGTATAGTCTCAATGGCCATACTTTCTCAAGCAAAATTTACTGAAACTGTTGAAACTAAGGGCACAACGCTCCAGCAAGATTTTGGAGAAATGTTTGGATTGATCGCGAAAACCCTAGTTATTGTTTTTCTAGCAGCGGCCTTCTTATTTGTTATGATCGAGCAGGGCATCATGACTTGGCTTCCCACTTTTAACGATACAGTTCTAAAATTGCCTGAAAATATTAGCATCATGATGGCAAGTATTTTAGCAATATCCCTAGGCATTGGTCGAAATATAGCAGGATTTTTGTCGAGTCGATTTTCGTGGCATTATGTATTGATAGGCTCCTTGGTCGCTGCAATGATGATGGTCGTTTTTATACTTCCCAAAACCGCGGCGCTGCAAGTAGGAACGATACAATCCTTGGCTGACATTCCTCTGATAGGTTTTGCCTTCCCCATTGTAGGTTTGTTTATTGGCCCTATCTATCCACTTCTCAATTCAGCTATCTTATCTCATCTACCCAAAAATCTTCACGCTCCGATGACAGGTCTCATCATCGTATTTTCGGCACTTGGTGGTACACTTGGCTCTAGATTTATTGGATATTTATTTAAGAACGTCGGTCCAGCACAAGCATTCTACTATACATTAATTCCTATGGCAGGATTGATGATTTGTATTTTTACCTTACGGAAAATGACAAGCGTAAAAGTCGAAGCTTAGAAATGCTAAGTGCGATTCTTAAAGCGATACAACTTCAACAATAAGACAGCACCAATAATGGCCGTTGCAGGATGGAAGTATTGTGGTAAAAACTGAAAGAAAGCATTCAACATACTAATGAAAATGCCTATTGCAATGATGCCATAAATGATTTTAGATGTTTTAGTTCTACTCTGCTTAAAATGAAGGGCTACATAGATCCATAAAGGACTTGCCCATAAGAGATTCCAATTATCTTTCGTAGGTACATGATCCGTCAAAAACCACATAATCGCCATGAGCACACTAACAAAAACCATCAGCCACAACACCAATCGATCATAGCGGTTGACCCAATTACTTACATGACCTTTCATCAATATCCATAATTCCAATAGCAGAAGCAGGCCGAAGAAAACATAAGGATTCCAGATTTGCTGGAGAAAACCTGACATTATAACAGGATATTTGAGAACTTCAATCTGCTCTGACGCTAAAGATTGACTGCCACCGATCTTTATATTTGAAAATGCGGATGCAAGGTAAGATGGAATAAAAGTGGCTTCTTGCGGTGTGGCAATTCTATCCGCTCGAGCACCGATGATGAGGTCAATCCCGAAATCAGTCCACGGCATGTGCACTTGAAATTCTTTGATAATATCGCGAAAAGTCTTCTTGTCATCGGATGGCTTGGCCCATTGTGCGTTAGCAACGTTATTTCCAATAATATCTCTAATGCGAGTGGCACAATTGTCCATAAAAAAATCATACTTATAGGTACGATTCTCAGGCTGCATATTGCGCGACAACGCCAATAAAACCTGAGCTTTTTGAGTTGAATCGAGCCGCAAAACTTGTTCGTAAACACTTCGATTGTAATACTCATACTGTTGTAAAAATCGTCCATATTCTTCGCCAACCAACCAATAATTGAGCTTGCCCCGCATGAATTTTAGTAAAAAACCAGGCTCATCAAAATCAAAAGTGCCCCAATTATAGACAATATCACTCTGAGTGCTCGAATCAACCACCCGCAATGCATTATGGCCATACATACTATATACTTCTGCACCAGGATCGCAGGTGAGCACCGAAATTTTGACATTCTTAGGATCAAAAGATTGACTAGTGAGTATTGAAACCGTAAAAAGGAAGGCTAACACTAACCAAACACGAGAAATATTCATAAATTAAACTGTCATTGAATGATGCAAGATAAGGATATATGACGAAATCAGACTGACAGTTTCGCATAATCACTATATTTGCGCAATATGAAGCAAAAAGTAGACACCATTTACCCCTATTTTCCAGAATTGACTGAAGCGCAAAGAGCACAATTCGCTGCTCTTGAAGATCTTTATGTTGACTGGAATTCAAAGATCAACGTTATTTCTCGCAAAGATATTGATCATTTATACACACACCACGTGCTACATTCACTTGCTATAGCCAAGTTTACAGATTTCAAGCCGGGTAGCCATATTATTGACCTGGGCACTGGTGGTGGATTCCCGGGTGTACCATTGGCAATCCTTATGCCCGAAGTACAATTCACCTTGGTAGATAGTATCAATAAGAAGCTCAATGTGATCAATGCCGTCGCTGAAGAATTAGGTCTCCAAAACATCAAAACCCAGCATACTCGGATT
>JANMMV010000438.1:0-1849 GCA_031373565.1 Saprospiraceae bacterium | reverse complement strand
GGTATGAAAAGCGCTGTTGCATATGTTACCTTCAATACGATTAATTACCGCACTGAACTAGCTTCTCACGTCTTTATACATGAGATGGTTCATATCTGGCAGTACCAGAAATTTGGGAGTATCTATATCCCTCATGCCCTTCACGCACAGTCTCACGATGGATATGACTATGGAGGTGTTGTGAAATTGTACAAATCAATGCTTGATGGTGAACACATTACAGCTTACAACTTCGAACAACAAGCTGAGATAATAGAACACTATTTTCAGTATAGTGAGTTAGGTCTTGATGATGAACAACCGTTATCTTTTCAATCTTATGCCTATTTCAAAAATCATTTGAGTGATTTTGCCTAGTAATCATATTTGTAAATATTGTATTTTTGTAAAAAAGTGGCACAAATGACCATACAATATATTCCAAAAAAACGTTCTCCACTCGAAGTAGGTGTAGATTACTTTATCTGGTTTGGACTAGCTTTCCTTTGGGTATATGTTGTTTATCATCATGGCCGATTGCCGGATACTATTGCAACACATTTCGATGCTATGGGAAACCCTACTAGCCAAGGGAGTAAGGATAATTTATTTATGCTTCCATTAATTTTAACTTTGGCTATTGTATTTCTGAAATATATGGGTCAATTTCCACAATATCATAATTATCCCATGGACATAACTAAAGAAACAGCCCCAAAAGTCTATCAGCTTAGTGTCTCACTTATAAGATATTTGGGTTTAGTATTGTTATGTGTTTTCTGGATTATCGTATATGGTATCATACAAGGGAGCTACCAAAATACTTCAAAATTATCACCGTTTTTACTTCCATTGGTGGTTATTATGATATTTATGCCTATCGGGATCGGTTTGTACCGAATGGTTAAAATAGGATAAATGTTACCTTCTGTAGGTAAGGGTTCATTTTACAACTGCTTTAAGATCATAGTTTTTCAGGCTTATCATAGTCAATAGTTGGTCTATATCCTGCGAAAGGCATCTTTAGTATAGTACCAATGCTGGATACTTCTTTGACATCCATGTAAGTGTCTAAGCCATAAACAAGTTGGCTATTATCTACTTTGCGATAGGTTCCAAAGATTCGATCCCAAACCGAAAAGATATTACCATAATTGCAATCCGTATATGGCTGCTTATAATGATGATGCACGCGATGCATGTTAGGTGTACAAAATACTAAGCCCAATCCATCATCTAGCCAACCGGCAAGTTTGATATTGGAATGATTGAACTGTGTCAAGACGACGGACATAGACTGATAAATCATCACGAGCCAAATCGGAGCTCCCAGTAATATAACTGCGCACGTCGTAAAGAAAAATCTAAATACACTCTCACCAGGATGGTGACGGTTAGCACTTGTCGTATCTATGTGTTGATCTGTATGATGCACTAAATGAAACATCCACATCCATTTTACTTTGTGCTCAGTCCAATGTATAAACCAAGCGCCAATGAGATCCAAAGCCATCAGGCCGAGCAAGGCAAACAGCCAAACGGGCATTTCTTGCCATAGGTATAAAACGCCGAATTTATTGGCAACCATATAATCAGAGATCATCAATAGTATAAATGCCAAAGCAAAATTGACAACAATGGTCGTCATGGTGAAGAAAAGATTAACTGCAGCATGTTGCCACTTGTCGTACTTAAAGCGAAACAATGGTATGATACTTTCCCATATCCAGAAGAATGTTAACCCACTTACGATGAGAAGCGTCCTATGTAACGATGGCATAGATGAAAAATAATCAATGATAACTTGCATAAAAAAATTATTTTTGCAAAAAAAATTTTATTTCTTAACAAATCATAAAGAATGAAACCC
>JANMMV010000431.1:0-3174 GCA_031373565.1 Saprospiraceae bacterium | reverse complement strand
AAAGAAAATAATGCTGAATTTCCCAATACCATATCAAAAACAAAACTTCCATCTTTGGAGATATTGATAGGCATCGCATCCTGACCCATAAGTGTCATTGTAGCGTCAGGGATGATTTCTGTCAGTTTCCCCTGAATGGTCGCCTTCTGTGAAAAAGTCTTTGCGATACTCGCTTCTTTACATCCCGAAGAAAATAAAGTAATAATCACTGTTAGAATAAATGTATATCGCATTTGGCAAATCAATGTTGGACATCAAATGTAAGTGCAATTTAGATACTGCAACACCTTATGTATATGATTTAGGACTGTATTCTACATCTTTAACAAAGATTAACGAAAATACACTTTGATCGGCGATTTCGAGAATCCTCAATGACATAAATATCAAAACTATAGCTGAAGGAAATCAGAGCTTTTGTTCAGCACTGGCGATTTTAAGTATCTCCAATCTCCTAAGTATGATAGAGATTAACTTCTACACACAGCGTAAAATCAAGATGGCCATCAAATCGATACTGCCCATACAAGCAGTTCTTGACCATTTGCCTTTGACCTTCAAGCATTCTTACAATTTTGCATTCAAGCATTCTCATTTAATCAATCCAAAGCCTTCTTAGCTTCTCTAAACTTAAGCAACACAGGTATCAGCGAAAGGAAAATGATGCCCAGTGCAATAACTTCGATATGCTTCCCAAGGTCGATGCCCCACTGATTTAAGAAGATCTTCTGTAGGTAAAATCCTGCCAACATCATCGAAAAAACCCATGCGAAAGCGCCAACAACATTGTACACCGAAAATCTTCTGAAATCAAGGCCCACTATACCGGAGATCACAGGCACGAACGTACGTATGATGGGTACGAAGCGCCCCATGATGAGTGCGAAACCACCGTTTTTATCAAAGAATTCTTGGGCGGTAAGCAGGTGCTTCTTCTTATAAAAAAATGTATCCGGACGCGTAAATAAGTATGGTCCAGATTTGCGCCCTATCCAATATCCTACAAAATTGCCTGCGATAGCCACAATAACGATCATCAAAATGACAATCAGCCCATTGGCAGGAAAAAAATTAGTAGATACAAAATCTACAAACTTCGGTAAGAAGATACCGGCCACAAAAAGCAATGAATCCCCAGGTAGAAAGAACCCAAACAACAAACCTGTCTCTGCAAAAATGATAAATAGCAATAGAAAAAGGCCTCCGCTGTTAATGATCCACTCGGGGTTAATAATATTTTTGAATAGTTCTATTAGTTCGTGCATGCGATGACAACTGTGGTGAGCCGCAAAGATATGGGTTTGATCGGGAGTAGAAAATCTTAGACAATAAAACCGTCATTTTAATCCACTAAAACCAACATGTCGTTAATATATTCACAAATTGTTTCATATCTTGGTGTCAAAATCTATCTTTGCGGCACAAATCAGTAATCTTTATATGAATATTAAGAATATGGTCGCCATCAGTGGCCTTTCAGGCTTGTTTAAGCTCGTTACTTCAAAGACAAATGGCCTTATAGTCGCCGATCCGGATACAGGAAAGACTAAATTTTGTTCAATTCGTCAACATCAGTTTACGCCTATGGAGACTGTCGCTATTTACACAGAAGAAGATACTGTCGATATCAAAACAGTTTTTACAGCCATGTTGGACAAAGCAGATTCACTTCCGATGCCTTTAGCCAATGCGCCCCATGCTGATTTAATAAAATATTTTGAAGTAATCATCCCTGATTATGATCGTGACAAAGTATTTCACAGTGATATGAAAAAAATCATTAAGTGGTTTGTTTACCTTAATGATCGTGGATACTTGACAGCACCAGATCCAGATGAAAACGATAAATCTGCTACTGAAATAGCAGCTGAAACCCTTGAAGTAATAGAAGAAGCACCGAAGAAGAAAGAGAAAAAAGCAAAAGCAGAAAGCAAAACGGAAGAATAACATTTTTACTATCGTTTGAATGGCGGGTTTCTAATGATTAAACATTTTTAGAAATAAACAATTTAGCATACAGGTATTTGAGCATTCTCGGATTTTTTTAGGCATTCATATATAAACACAACTAAGATGCGCGTTTTCAAATTTGGTGGAGCTTCAGTTAAAGATGCGGAAGGATATCGAAATGTAGCTAAGATCTTAACTCAATATCGTGATCAATCTCTAGTGGTCGTTGTCTCGGCTATGGGTAAAACAACCAATGCGCTTGAAGAGGTAGTTAAGTCCTACTATGCTGCTGACGGGCGTACTGAAACTTTGCTTGAAGCAATAAAGGCATCTCATATTGCATTAGTTGATGAGCTGCTCCCGACCCCGTCGCTCGCCTATGACGATATTAACGATACAATTGTAGAGATAGATTGGATACTTGAAGAGCCCCCGCACGAGGATTTTGATTATACATATGATCAAATTGTATCTATAGGAGAATTATTATCATCCAAAATCTTAGGCCACTATACCCAACAACTGGGACTAGATAGCCGGTGGTTGGACGTACGCGATGTGATTATCACTGACAATACTTATCGTGATGCTAGGGTTCAGTGGGATACGACTTTAGCTAATGCTAAGCAAAAGATCATACCGATACTAGCACAAAAAAAGCACATCATAACCCAAGGCTTTATAGGTTGTACAACAGAAAATTTCACTACCACCCTCGGACGTGAAGGCTCAGATTACACCGCCGCCATTTTATCTTATTGTCTCGACGCCGAATCTATGCATATATGGAAGGATGTGCCGGGCGTACTTACTGGCGACCCGCGGATTTTTGATGATGTTGTGATGTTGCCACGATTATCGTATAAGGAAGCTATAGAGATGACCTATTACGGTGCCAAAGTCATCCATCCAAAAACCATCAAACCGATACAAAACAAGCAGATACCTCTATATGTGCGACCGTTTCTAGATCCTGAAAGCGAAGGAACCATCATCAGCGATGAGAAAGAAACTTCTTATCCACCTGTTGTTGTCATAGAGCCAGATCAAGTATTATTGCATATATCTACTAATGATTTTTCGTTTGTAGCAGAGCACCACTTGAGTCGTATATTTAGCCTATTAGCAAAATATCGTCTTAAAGTCAATATGATGCGAAATGCGGCTATCAGTTTTACTGTCTGTGTCACCAATATACAAGATCGAATTGCCAAATTTGAGGCA
>JANMMV010000411.1:0-2275 GCA_031373565.1 Saprospiraceae bacterium | reverse complement strand
GGTATGACATCAATAAGAATGACCTTTGGGACAGCACTGAGAATGGAATTAATGGTATCGAAGTTCAACTTTGGAAATTAGTAAACAACGTGTGGACTCTATATGCTGATACAATCACAGGATACAAACCTGGCACTCCTTCAGACGACGGATACTTCAATTTCTGCGCGATACCTGGTACTTACAGAATTAAAGTCATAATGCCAGAGTTAGGACTTGTTCCTACGATCAAGGATAAATTAGGTTTTATTAACTTGTTGTCTGCCACAGAACAACAGAACGACAGCGACGTGGATTTTTCAGGACTCTCGGATGTCCTAACTATATTATCTGGTATGAACATCAATAATATAGGAGCTGGATACTATCCGATGGCTTCCGCAGGTAATCTAGTTTGGGAAGACATCAACGGTGACGGTACACAGCAGAACAACGAGCCTCGATTTGGCGGTGTGTATGTGCAAGCCTTTAATGCCCAAAATCAGATGGTTCGTCAAACAACTACAGATAATAATGGGCTTTACAATCTAAATTATCTCGGTGCTGGAAGTTATTATTTCAAGTTCTTACCACCTACTGGATTTGGATTTACAGATGCCGACCAAAGTAGTGAATCATTTGATAGCGATGTGAATCATGCCAATGGCTTATTCACAACTTCGACTTATCAACTCTATTCTGGTGACAATTACATTAACATTGATGCGGGACTAGTCTTTGCACCCCTACCTGTTCGATGGCTTGATGTTGATGCAAAATGGAGAGCTAAGGTAGCAGTTGTGAATTGGTCAACCAGTAGCGAGTCCAATACGAAGGTCTTTGCTGTAGAACGATCAGACAACGCAACTGACGGATTTGCACAAGTTGGTGAAGTAAAGGCTGCAGGATATAGTACCGATACTAAAGTTTACACTTTTGATGACTTGTCAGCAGGTCAAGGCAAAACTTACTTCTACCGAATCAATCAAATAGATTTGGATGGTAAGTCAACCTATTCTAAAGTAGTAAGGCTTTCATCTAGCGTTGGTGAAACATCATTAGAACTTTATCCAAACCCCGCTATAGACATGACTTACATTGACATACTTAAGACGGGTTATGGTGATGTAGAGGTTAATATCATCAATAATGAAGGTAAACTAGTATCCAAATATTCTTTTGAAGATAAGGATCCTGGTAGTCACCAGATTAGGTTGGAGCTCAAAGATCTAAAACCTAGTGTTTACAACTTAATAGTCACCTTTGATCAGCAGACATTTAGCAAAAAGCTTATTAAAGTACAATAAATCTTAAGTACTAAAGTAAAAATTGCAAGAGCACCATATTCTTTTGATATGGTGCTCTTTTTTTTTGTTTGTTAATAACTACCTAATCAGATTGGTTTCTATGGTGAAATGAGGCTATGTATTTACCTTTGTCAACAAAAATAAATCATTATGAATACTAGATCAATTATTTATGCTATCGCTTTAGTAGCTATTTTGGTGCAATGTAAATCTAAAGAAGAAGCGACATTAGGCACTGATGGTCAATCTACATCCGAAACAGGATTTACTGTTCCTGATTCATTAGCAGCAGTACAAAAACCTGCTCGACCAGTAGAGACTTCACCATCATGTTATACTGCTAATGCATCTAAACTTGAAATCATCAGTAACAATGACATGACTCAAGGTTCATTTACTTATCTAAAAAATGGTAAGAAAATGATCGATGGTTTGGTCTTAGGTACAATTGTAAATGATACAATCAAAACGATGGTTATGAGTAGCGTCAACGGTGTTAGCAAACCACAAGATGTATGGTTTGTAATCAGTGGCGATGATCTAATCTTGTTAGAAGGAGAATTAAAAAAAGATGAAAAAAATGCCTACCGCTACTCAAATGTAAAAGCGTTGAAAAGCAGTGCTACTTTTTTAAAGGGTGCTTGTAAATAAACTTAGAGTCAAAAAAATAGTGAATCAAATGGTTCGCTATTTTTTTTACCTTTTGCTGATTTATGCCAAAAGTAGTTGAACTTGTTTACGGTTGTATCCATTGCTTCACGCTAAAATAACTTACCATTACATATCCTTCCGATCTTTTATAGTTAATGTTTGTTTAAAATAGTTGATTTTACCTCTTTCTGCATTCATAGCAGTTAACTTTATGGTCCATATCTATAATTAATATGATGAAGTATGTTTTTTCTGTCTTAATTTCATTTTTTGGTTTTGCTTTACTTATCGGCCAATCAAGTGGAATCGTTACGTTTACGCACACAATCTACATCGAT
>JANMMV010000405.1:0-2338 GCA_031373565.1 Saprospiraceae bacterium | reverse complement strand
GTAAAATCCTTAAATGATACTTCGTGTATCATTTTTAGACGGATTTCATGAGCAATGTCAACTATTTTGTCATATTTTCTTTCGAATAAAGTCCAATGCGGAATTTGAGTTTAAGCAATTTTAAAGAGAAAAAACGCTCTTCACCATGACATCACTCAACATTCTCATTGTGGAAGATGAGATACTCATTGCCGAAACCATCAAATATTATCTCGAAGAAAGAGACTACAACGTTTTGAGTATCGCCATTTCGTATGATGAAGCTGTTCAGGCTTACAGGCTTAGATGTCCAGATTTAGTCTTGCTCGACATCAGATTATATGGACAAAAATCAGGTATAGACTTTGCCAATTTCCTATCAGAACAAATGAGTAGCCCGCCTTATGTGTATCTGACTTCTCAGTACGACCAGCGGATTCTGGCCGAGGCACTAAAAACAAATCCTTCTGGATATCTTACCAAACCGATACAAAAAGAAACGCTATGGACTACTATTGAAGCAGCCTATCAATTGCATACATCAACCAACCTTATAAATGCAATTATTAAAATATACGATGGCAAAAAAAATCACCAAATAAAACAATCAGACATCTTATACATACAGGCAGATCATGTTTATTCAAAAATAGTCCTGACCAATGATGTAGAGATAATTTCTCGAAATACACTACTTTCTCTCCTTGAAGAAATAAATAGTATTATCATGATCTGGTGCCATAGAAGCTATATCGTCAATCGAAATTATATCGAGAGTTGGAGTTCGGAAGGAATTACCCTAAAAAACAACATAGTGATCCCCATTAGCAGATCAAGGAAAAATGAAGTAATTGCTGCTTTAAAAGGGTAGAAATGAAAAGCACATCAGCGGCTTGCCAACAGAGCGTACATTGACTGTTAATATTTTTTTGCTTCTGAGCATACAAAGCGATAATACTCAAATCAACCGCAGAAATCAAAAAAGTTTATTTGACGATAGTCACATCGCCAGAATAGGAGTACGTTTTGCCCTCGACTTCAAGAGATATTGAATAAACATATACGCCAGGAGTCACAGCATACCCATTGTAGGCACCATCCCAGCCATCAGACGGCATATTGGGAGCTTTATTCTGAGCATTAAACATGAGATTTCCCCACCTATCATAGATACGCATACTTTTGACTGTGGCGTCAAGGGTTGATAATAACTGGATGTAGAAATAGTCGTTTTTCTGATCGCCATTGGGACTAAAAATATTAGGTATCTCAACTTTTATTTCATCACGTTCTACTGTAATGTTTCGTTCATGTATACATCCATATTCATCGCTAAATGTGACCGAATATTTTGTTGTGAAAACTGGATTGGCAACCGTTACAGCGCATGTGCCGCAAGATAGTGTATTTGCGGGTGTCCATAGGATATCGGCAAAATTACCACCACTCAGCGTTAACTGAACACCACCTGCTGGCAGATCTAAACTACTAACCGTCGCTTGAATCGGAGTGGGTTGATTTACATCAATTAATAGATCGATTTCACATCCTTGATCTGAAGTAAACATAACTTGGTAACTTCCAGAAGGCAGGATTTGCTCAAAAGGAAATTTTTGGACTGTTACACTCCCTATGCCATCAATATCAACATTTACTGAGCCCGGTAACGTTACTGAAAGAATTTGATAAGAAGACTGGTTTAGTGAACAATCATATATAATTGTGTCCACAATGCCAAATTGATAAAAAGTTAAGTCTACATCAATGATACTATCGCAACCAGTTGAACTACCGTTTGGCAAGGTTACTTGCCCTCTAGGGTTTAGCTTATCAAATAATTTTCCACCTGCTATGACTTGGTATGCCACATCGCAGGTTGACTCAATAATATCAAATTTTGTGAAATTGACATACTTCAAATTGACATTCACAATACTATCACAACCGTCAACCGAAGACAGCGGCAAGACTACTTGACCCGTAGGATTGACATTATTGAAAATTGTATTTCCTACCTTGAGGGTAAAGTTCTGATCACATGTTTGATATGTATAATTGTAAACTGGAGTTGCTAAGAAAGTCAGACTAACGTTGACGATACTATCACAACCATAAGTACTACCACCGACAAATGTGTAACTACCAGAAGGGTTTGATTTATTAAACGTGAGTGGACCTACGACGATCTCATAGTCGTTATTGCAAGTACTTTTACGAACTTCATTTAATGCATAATCTGCATAAACGAGATTCACATTGACAATACTGTCACAACCATTGATTGCAGCATTAGGGAGTTTTCCCTGACCACTTGGATTGATTTTGTTGAATGTTGTATTGCCTACAGTGTAATTAAAAG
>JANMMV010000230.1:0-4777 GCA_031373565.1 Saprospiraceae bacterium | reverse complement strand
GCGATTATCCCAGAATCCGCATTAGAAATTTATTCCGAAAATATCTGACTTCATATTTGTTTCGGTACTCATTTTTCCTTCCTCAAGGTAGCTTAGGCTACATTTCCGGGTGAAAAACTCCGTGCCTCACAACTATTTTGTCATACATTTTCTCATAACAAAGTCCAATGCGGAATCTGGGGTTATTTCAAAATATCATGGATGTAGCTAAAAATAAACAAGGATTGTAACTCCAATGTGCGTAATGTAGGATGACAAACAACTGGATCGGTCGTCGGTGCTAGACACCTGCGATAGATATCAGTAGCAAAGGCAGCATAGATTGATGATTTATCTTTGTTTTCATAATTGTTGAAATTGTAGGTATAAACTTCTTATTTAGTATGCTATGGGACATTATGTTGTTTTTATTTGTCGATTTTTATTATTTAATATATATTTGTAACGAGAAAGATAGCTACTAGTGTACAATGGTGCTACTGTCTCTGAATTAAACCAAATATTATAACAATTTTAAATTCTATTTTATGAAAAACAGATTATTAACTAATTATTGTAAGGGGGGGGGCAAATTTAATTTTGGTACTTTTTATGCTTTCTAATTATGAAGCAATATCACAGGCAAAAACAATCGAATTAGGTGTCAGTTATGATCAACAATTGGTCGATAAGGTTGGGTCAGAGATTGATGTACAAAACTACATCTCACTTCTTATTGCTGATGTTAATTGTATATACTTAGACCTAAATCCGTCAAAATATGCTAATTTTGAGATATCGGCGTTCAGGAAAATTGATGTAAATACACCAAGTACGGTAACATCTGCCAGAAGATTGGCTGCAACTAGATTTTGGTACTACCAGCAAGATTTATGTAATAAAGTAGATGCAGCCATTCATATCACTGGTTTGGATTTAATTGTAGATGATGGTCAATCTAGTGGTGGCGTTTGTGAATTAACGCTCACGGGTGGTGTATCCATTGCTGAATTCCAAGGAAATCAAGATAATTTGGACGAAGCCATACGAGCGAATGCAACTATAATCGCACATGAGTTGGGACATCTTGTGATTTCATCGTCTCATGAGAGTGAAGCTTTCTGTGGTTCTAATTTCAGTTCTGGGTTAATGTGCGATACACCTACACGTACAATACCATGTGATAAATACGTACTTTCTCCCAGTTTTTTTCTGCAATATCAAAATGGATTAGATAGAACTTGTATAGATGTACAAAATGTTGATGTTGTAAATTCTTCTTGCCCAAATTGCTCTGATTTTGTTGTTATTACAAATCAAGAGGTGCAAGATAAAATGGTAGAGTTTGGGTGCACGCCTAGCGATAATAATTATGACATTACAACTTCGATTTCTAATAATTGTTCTGGACCTAGAAGTTATAAAGTCGAGATATTTTACAACGATAAATATGTAGAGTTTTTAGACTTGGACGACAATTTTACGGCGCAACCATTTCAACAAACCCAGCCAAATTTTAATGCAAAGTATGGTACTGAGTGGGAGCTGTTAGATGAAGGAGAAGGTGCCCTCAATATGGGTGCGATTAAAATTAAAGGAACTGGGTTGCTCAGTGACAACACTAATTCTGCAGCAATCAACATCGTATATACTATTGACCCACCAGCAAAAATTAAAGATCCAAAAGAATCTGTCAATAATACTACTCCGATGAATATAAAGAGTGTTTTTTTAGTTTTTAGATACAACCACCAAATTGACCTGACCAACCAAGACGTGGTCAAGGCATCAGAGATTACACATGACAATCCATTTAATTTGAGTGGTCAAGAGCCGTTAGATTTTTGCAGTCACATCAAATATGACATATATATTGATGGTATTTTTGAGGTAGATATCAACCAGTCATACTGTAATACCAACTTTTATTTTGGCCCCAATGCTAAGGTCATAGTCAATTCAGGCAATACGCTGACCTTAAATAATTGTATCATGACCACTTGCGGTAACGATGATTTGTGGCAAGGGATCGAATTAGCATCTGGTGGTCATATCTTCTTAGACAAAACAAAGATTGAAAAAGCGACTATTGGCATCTTCGCAGAAAATGCTACTTCGAGCGTAGGCATACAAAATCAATCATCAGTTGTGCGTTGCAATGCTGGAGTCAAATTGAAGAATACTTCGCTTTTTCCCTTAAAAAACAGCACCTTTGCTAACAATCAAAGCGCTATTAATCTTACCAATTGCCCTGTAGTTAACGCTGATAAATGTACATTTACGACAAACACGTTAGGTATCAATGCTCTAAATACTAATGTTATAAGTAATTCTGATTTTAGTGGCAACAGTACTAGTAAAGGGATAGTCCATAACGGTGATGGTGCGCAAGAATTATTTGTTCCATATGGTAAGTTTCAGGATATGAACGTTGGTATTACAAGTAATAATGGAAGACTAACTGTTGGCTCGACTTCGATAATAAAGCCGCGCTTTATAAAAAATTTTATTGGTGCTTTTAAAGGGGCTTCTCCAGGCTTGTTAAATACTATAAAGGCAAGTATGTTTGATGAAAATGAGTACGGAATTCAAGTCAGCAACAACAGTCTGGGTCAGTTGAGTTATATCAACGGGCAAAGTTTATTTAGGAACAACAAATATGGTGTTTCTGTCTCAAACTCATCACAAGGTAAAGGCTGGCAGATCTATGATAATACCTTTGAAGTACCCTTTGTAGGTGTAAAGACATCAAGGTCAGACAAAGTCGATGTAGATGACAACACCTTTATCGCTATGCCGAATAGTCGATTTGCATCTGCAAAAGACATGGTCGTCATAGAAGGTGGTCGAGACAATAAAGTACATGACAACACCATGTCGCACTTATCCAATAGCTCCGAATCTGCCCAGATGCGCAATATCTATGTCGCTAATGCATCCAATACCCAAGTGCATTGCAATATACTTAACCACGGCACTTACGGACTCAATGTCTGGGGCGCAGCACCATCACTCATCTCAGCGAATACTTTACAAGGCAGTCACACAGGTATGTACTATGGTCTCTATCCAAATAATGGTAATGTCGCTACAGGGGTGCAGAACCATCATGGCAATATCTGGGAGAAAAATCCACCATTCTTATCATCTTACGGGGCCAAGCATTTGGGGACAATTGAAGCAAATGTTAATGTATCACGTTTTGTGGTGGACGAAGTTGAGAACCCGAAATTTAATACAAACGAAAGTGCGATTACAGACTGGATTCAAAATATTCCAAGTCAAGCAACATCTAACGACTGTAATAATCCGCCATTATCTGGTACTACTGGTAATGCAGGAGGCAACACAGGATCAGGATCTAGTGGTGGATCAGGAGCAGGCGGCACAATGGCTTTGTCTATAGCCAATGGCGATGTACCATTTACAGATTATAGTGTGCCACTCAACCAAGCATTAGATCAGCAATTATACACATCTATACTAAATGGTGACAATACTGGGTTGAATACCAATCAAATCAGTACTTATACATCTACGATGTCTAATACCTTAGTCGGTACGCTCGCTCAGGCCAACTACCTGATGTTTCAACCAATAGCAAGTAGTACCCAGATATCCACCTTTTCTGATCAACTCAATACACTGATGGAAGCGTACTATACGGCAGAGACCAACAATGACCCGAGCGCATCGACAATAAGATCACAGATCAATTCACTTAGTGCAACCTTGTCTTCAGCTTATGGATTATATCGAACCAATCTTTGCAATCGCATTGATCAGGTCCAAGTGAATATATCGCCACTATTGACGAGCACTGATCCATATATCCATGCTCAATCCAATGTAATGAAGCTAGCATTAAAGCTATTAAAAGGAGATTCTTTAAATCAAATTGATATTGCAAAACTAACACAAATAGCTAATATGTGTCCGCTTGAAGGTGGAGAGGCAGTCTATGGGGCAAGGGAAATGGTTGATGCGCATTTATTGACTGATATTAGTTACAATGATCACCAACTTTGCACAGCGCTGACACCTAGGAGCAACACAATCAAAGAGATAGCGCATACAATTTATCCAAATCCTTCTACTGGTTTTGTAAATATTACAAACGCTCAATCCATTCTTGAAATTGTCATTATTGACGCTTTCAATAGGACATTGAGAAATGTAAATCAAAATATTAATGACAAATCAGATTATCAGTTAAACTTAGCTGATTTATCATCTGGTATATTTTATTTAAAATTAATCAACCATGATTTGACATCATCTGTCCATAAAATAGTAATTGTTAAATAATGGTCAAACTAAAAATGCTTATAGTGTTGCTAACAATTTTTGTTAGCAGCACTATTGCTCAATATAAACACGACTATCAGATGGTTGCTGGGTATTGGAGTGGATTTGATGGATATTTTGATCCTATCCTTGATTTTAATTATGATACGCTGCAGATTAATTATAAGAAGCATGGCATCTCATTAGATAGAAATGGTACAAATATTTCTGATAAAAATGGAAAATTAGCTTTGTATTTTAACGGGTGCCAATTGGCAGACGGAGAGCATAATTTGATTGAAGATGGATTTAATCCTGGCATTATTTATGACAATTATTGTCCACCTAAAAGTTTTGGATATATTGCAGGTCAGCAATCCAATCTTATCTTACCAATTCCAGAAAAAGAGAATGAATATGTTATTTTTCATAGTAATTTGCGATCATATTTTAATGTAGATAGTTTTATTTATTTTAGTAGTGCATATTACTCAATTATTGATGCAAGTGA
>JANMMV010000208.1:0-11114 GCA_031373565.1 Saprospiraceae bacterium | reverse complement strand
AATTTCATTCGTGGTCATTGTCAGAATCACCGATTTTTAGGATTACTCAGATGGCACAGTTCGTATGCTGCCAATCTTCGGTGAAATCTTGAAATCATTGTAATCTGCGATTCATACCTTTTATGCATCTAAGGTAGGGGTACGCATCACCGACGGTTTAATTATTGTACTGTATATAACTTTAGTTATATGTGTTTGTGTTTATTATGTTATGAAAATGCAAATTAATAGTGGTTAATAAACGGATTGTAACAAAAGTTATATTGCGTTGCTTTATGGGTTGATATATATTTGTGTCATAGATTAAATGCAAGTTTTGTGTTAAACATATGCTTATTAAAAGTTCACTTTCAGGAATAAAAAATGAATCATGTCTAAAAAGATATTCGCCCAAGTAACCATCAAACCAAGTAGTAGAACTGCGAATAGAAAATCTGCTAAAATGGAAAATAGTGAAGCACCTAAAATGATACCATCTAAAGTTCAGCTTAATAAAGCGGAGAAAAAACTTATGGAAGCTGGATGCGAAATTACTAGTAAAGGCCCGACTATTGGAATAGCTATGGAAGTGTCTGCATTTGACGTTTTGTTTGGCACCAAGATGGGAGAAGATCCGAATAGGCAGCAATTAATGAATGAAATAGTCATTCCAGAAAAACTAAAAGATATCATCGCTGACGTGGCCATCGCGACACTGCCTGACTATTTCTAGTATACATTTTTATTTTTTAATAACCCTTAAAATTTTTCGATCATGGAAGAATTGATTTACGCCCAGGCGTCTCCTCTCTCTATTGCTGGTAGCTCACTATTTTCATCTGGCGGATTTGATGAAAATAATGTAAGTGACTATTATTCAGAGAAAAAAATTGTGAACAAAGCGGTGAGTAAACTCAAAAAAGCTGGCTTTGAGGTGCATTGTGTCGCCAAAACATCTATCTCTATTTCTGGACCCAAAACCTTGTACGAACATTATTTTGGAAAAAGTATCCATAAGGCATCCAAAACTGTCTTAGGATCTCAAGACCAACAAACGACTGTCTCGTTTTACGAGGTTGATTCCGCAGCAAGTGAGTCGTTTTTGTCAACGGATGCAAGTCCCCTTGCTGATGTTATTGAAGGTATCGCTATTGCTGAAGAGCCCATCTATTTTGGGTCTGCGTATGCACCCACTAAAAACTATTGGCACCTTAAGGTTCCTGGTGATGTCTCTATGGCACTCAACGCAGATCTTGTTCATAGAACTGGAAACACAGGACAAGGCATAAGGGTCACCATGGTGGATACGGGGTGGCAGACGCATCCGTTCTTCACTCAGCGTGGATACCGCATTTTGCCTACATTACTTGGACCTGGTGCGGTCAATGCAGCTACTGACGCTGACGGGCATGGAACGGGTGAATCGGCAAATATTTTTGCAGCAGCACCAGATGTCAATTTTAGAATGGTAAAATCAGCTAATGATCCTGTAGGCGCTTTTAACATTGCAGCCAATACTAATCCAAAACCACACATTATTTCTTGTAGCTGGGGATGGAGCGTAATGACGCCAGCCCAGATGACCCCATATCAACAAACCTTAGCCGCGGCCATTGCCGCTGCAGTTGCTACTGGTATTATTGTTGTTTTCTCATCTGGAAATGGCCATTTTGGTTTTCCAGGTCAACACCCATCAATCATTTCTGCAGGTGGTGTCTATAAAACCCAAAACGGGGCCAATACTGCCAGCAATTATGCTAGTGGTTTTTTAAGTCAAATCTATGCAGGTAGAAGAGTACCTGATGTGTCAGGCTTAGTAGGCCAACTTCCTAGAGCTGCTTACATTATGCTACCCATTCCCGATGGATGCGCTATAGATAGTGGATCTGCAGGGGGTGTACATCCTAATGGAGACGAAACCGCAGCAAATGACGGATGGGCAGCATTCAGCGGCACATCTGCAGCAGCACCACAAATAGCAGGAGTATGCGCCTTGATGAAAAAGAAACGATCAACACTTACCCCAGCACAAGCCAAAACTATTCTCATGAATACAGCAATAGACGTGACTACAGGCAGTTGTAATCCTGCAACAGGTGGTCACCCAGCAACAGTCGGTCCAGACTTAGCAACCGGTAGAGGATTAGTGAATGCTTTTGCCGCGGTGCAGAATACATAAAACAAAAAAACAGGGAAGCCGAAAACTGAACAGAGTAGGCACATCATTTTTAAAAACTATAAGAAATGGAATCATTAGAAGAAAGATTCAAAAATGCACATTTATTAGATCGCGAAGATCGTATTAATATGAATCGTGAACTTGAAGTTCGACGTCCAGAATTTTTGAAAGAATTTGTACCACGGTGGTGGTGGTGGAGGAGATGCAAAGTCAAGGTATTGATTGTAACCGATGGTGGTCTAAATTTTGACATGGGTGGATTTGGATTATCAGAGTTTCTAACCACATTCAATCAACTGGAAGCTACCTCTTGGGTTGACTATCAAGTTACTTTAGCACATCGTAGTAGTATTATCTCAAGCCCAAATCCTGTCGTTGTAAATCACATAAGCAACTTTAAGTTTGATACAAGTGTCACGCTTACTGACTTTGACCAAGTATGGTTATTTGGGATAGATCCAGGTACGCCTATATCTGTGGCTGAAAATACTGCAATTGAAACTTATATGAACGGCGGTGGTGGATTGTTTGCCACTGGTGACCATGGTTCGTTAGGTAGCGCGATGTGTGGCAATATTACTAGAGTCAAGGATATGCGTCATTGGAATGATTTTCCAAATTCGCTTCCTGATACTAATGAAGTTAGTATGGGTGGTAGAAGGCGAAACGATACCAATGCTCCTAGGCCTGATAATTCAATAGCGAATACTTTTGATCATCAATCTGATGCTTACCCACAATCGATAGGCGTTAAGTTATTTGGAAGTAGTTTCTTACCTCACCCACTGCTGTCAATCAGGACGAGCGTTCGGCCATCTGGAATCATTGACATTATGCCTGACCATCCGCACGAAGGTGAATGTAAACCTGAAACTACATTTACTTTTGGTGGCATGGCGATACCTACACAAATTATATCTGCTTCCTTTGTCAACGGAGGTAATACATCCGGCGGCAAGGACAGTGCTGATCCTCACTGTTTTGCATCTATTTCTGTGTGGGATGGTAGATTAGCCAATGCAGGTAGGATCGTCATTGATTCTACTTGGCATCACTTTGTAAACATTAATCTAAATGGATCAGGTTCAGCTCAATCTGGATTGAGTGCTGCAGATTTTGGCGTAGTTCAAAAATATTACATGAATATTGCGACTTGGATGTCAAGAAGAAGACCTTGGATATGCTGGTGGAGATGGATCATCTTTGATTTGTTCAACAATTCGCAACTTATTGAAGCGAGTTTGAATAACCCTATCCAAAACATAAAAGATATATCGCTTGCAGATCTTAATAGTATTGGTGCGCTGGCAGAAGAAACTTTAGGGTCTAAAATCAACCCGTCTTTTGCTCGCAGTTTCTTAGTCGATCTGATGTATGAATATAATCCACAGTTAGCCAAGCAATTGGATATTTGGGCTCCTAAAACAGACAAAGATAAGGCTAGCAAAAAAGGATATTACAATGCATGGTTTAATATGGACCACATCTTATGGACATCTATCGGTGCAGGATTCATTGCATTGAGAGACAATTCAAAACTTGGCACAGCAGGTGCAACCGAAAAAGACCTTGAAAAGATTTCCGAAGTTTTTACAAAAGGAATGGACTATGGCTTTAAAGTAGCCGTTGAAAACCTAAACGAAAATTTCAAAGGAATGCAAGAAGCTTTAAAATTTAAGTCGAAATAGTAAAATTCATTTTGTTTTTGGAAGGCTCAGCGGTACTGTCGTTGGGCTTTTCTTATTTATACCAATGAGAAAAGCCCTAATGCTAGGTGGCGATAAAGGTGATTTACAGACAAAGCCTACTAGTAAGCATGCTCAAACGGTAGACGAACAAGATTGTCTTATGAAAAGAAGCTTTGTAAATCGTACTGTTGATAATTTAATATGCATTATTGGCTATCGCATATCATCTATTGTTATATTTGTTTACAATTTGTCAATAGGATAGATTTTGACCCTTTAATTAACCAAACCAACCCACTATGAAAGCCATTCTTGACGCCAGTCATGATATAACAACTGCTTCCAAAGCAAGATTAAAAACAAGCTCGATAATCGGTTCTGGTGCTATGTATAACAAAAGTTATATAATCTGTCTTTATGTGTGGCTGTACTTTTGTGATATTAAATTCACAATAAAAAACCAATCATCATGACCAACTTTTATCTTATTGCCGCCTTGGGAGCGCTTGTTCCAGATATGATCAAAATCGTAGAAGGCAAGTATAATCCATCTTTGCCCGATCATCTCAAGAATGTCAACTTTTGGATGGCTATGATAGGACAGATTCTATTAGGTTTCATAACAGTATTTCTGCTTAAAGAACAGATTGCAACTAATGTAGCTGCAGCAGCTTGCGGCTTTGGTGGCGCTACGATACTGACTAAATTACTAGCATCATTTGTACCCAATAGTAGCGTCAATCCTTCTGCTTTTACAGGCGAAGATCAAGATAGACGGTTCTTATGGTATTGGAAATAAAATCAACTTAACATTTAAAATCAAACACTTTAAAATCAAACAAAAATGAAAAATGTAATCATCGTTATTTTAGCTGTCGCCTGTGCTGTTTTGGGATATTTGTTGTTTCAAAAGTCTATAAATAGAGAAAATTTAGCAGATTCCAGTACAGTTGGTTCACAATTAGAAACTCCGTTATCTAGTAACTTTCTCGATTTAGAAAAAGAAGCCGGAGTGCTAGGTGATGAAATAGGTCAACGAACGGCCACGCAATATTGTGATAATTGGTTTGCTTATGTTAATAACTGCGATGACCCTGATGACAAAGATCTAGAGAGATCTGTTTATTTTTCTAAACAGGAGATAGATGATTGGTTAAGCTCCTTTCAAGAAGACAATAAAGGAATAAGAATATATTTTGGAAGAAAACCTGGTAATAGCACTTCTAATCCAGCCACTAGAGATTCATTTACAGTAGTTCTAAGGGCAATGAGTAATTTCGTAAAGATACCATATTCTCCTACTGGGCCATCTGTTTATTACAATTTAGGAGGGCTTTGCCCACCTAAATGTAATGACAGAACACCGCAATATTCTGATAAAGGGATTGAATAGGATTGTAATAAATGTAAAAATCTGTTTTGTTCGTATACCAATTTCTTTTAATCATAGCATTAATAGTATCATGGCTCATTTCGAGTGATGATACTATTACTTATTTTAGGTCTTTTCTTTTGGTAAGTGTGATATCTGAGTTATTAGGCAAGTGCTTTATTTCTTGGTATGGGGATAATAGCATTGTGTACAATTTTTATTCGATCTTGACTATATCATATTACATTTGGATATTTACGCTTGAAGATGAAATCTTAAAAAAATGGCACTTGTATTTGATTTATGGTGTGATTAGTTTGCTTTTATTATGCATTTTGGACGGTTTCCATCATATGGATTTCAATAGGTATAACATTGGGATGATTTTAGTATTGGTGCTGATTTTTAGATATTTTTATGGACTTTTATTCAAAAGTGAATTTTCCAGTTTATTGACATTGCCAAAGTTTTGGTTAGCCGTTGGTATATTTACTTTCTATAGTTGTCTTTTTCCTATATTTGTTTTGACATCCAGATTTATCGTTTTAGATTTGGATTTTGCTAGTGGCATTTATGACCTAGTAGTGGTGGGAAATGTGTTTTTAGTTTTGAGTTACTTAATGGTGATACTATGTCCGAGGATAATAAAGAGCTGATCTACACTGTTATTATGTTGTCGGCGATAATGCCGCTTGTCCTTTCCAGTATTCTCTTCTGGTTTGTCCTTGCTTACCAGAAGCGTAAGCACAGTAGTGAAGTACAGATCAAAGATGCCTTACTCCGCGAACAAGCACTCATCATCCGAAACCAGGAAGCCATCGAACACGAACGAACACGTATTGCATCAGAAATGCATGATGATCTAGGTGCTGGCCTTACAACCATCCGATATCTTAGCGAAAAGGCGTTGACACAATTAAAAGATGATAAGGGAAAAGAGCAGATTGGGCGAATAGCTGACTACTCGAATGCCTTGGTTCTCAATATGTCGGAGATTATCTGGGCACTCAATAGTCGTTATGACACGACCGAAAATCTCATCGGTTACCTTAGGAGATATATCGTAGAGTATCTTGAAGAAAACAATATGGCGTACACGATTGCGATCGACAATGTAGAACATGAATTGCCCATATCTGGTGAACGAAGGAGAAACATCTTTCTTTCCTTGAAAGAAATTTTGCATAATACGGTGAAGTATTCAAATGCAAAATCCGTCGATATTCGCATGATGATAGATTCATCGATTACAATACAAATTTTGGAACTGAACGGTAAAGGCTTTGATCCTCAGTTGGCCATCGACAAGGGGAATGGTATCTACAATATACAAAAAAGAATGAATAATATCGGTGGAGACATTTCGTTTGAGAAAAGAGACGACGGTATGTTTATAATTATTTCATGTCCATTTAATCAATCCAAATGAATAAGATTAAAATAGCCATCCTAGAGGACTTAAAGGAAGTTGCCATGGCGATGAAAGAATCATTCAATGATCAGGATGATATGACGTGTACGCAGGTTTATCACAATGCTGAGGATGCCATGCAATTCTTGGAACACAATCCTTCAGATATCTTGATTGTTGATATTGGATTGCCAAGGGCGAGTGGTATTGATGCGATAAGATATTTGACGCAAGTAAGCCCAGGCATGCAGTTTTGTATGTTTACTGTTTATGAAGAAGATGATAAAATCTTCCAATCTCTGCAAGTGGGTGCCAAAGGTTATATCTTAAAAGGATCATCATCTGCGCGCATTATCGAATCAGTTAGAGAATTATACAAAGGAGGTTCGCCTATGAGTCCAAGTATAGCAAGGAGAATCATAGATGTATTTAAGAAATTGCAAGTGACACCTGTCCTTTCTGCGTTACCACTCACTACTAGAGAATTGGAGTTGTTAGAATTACTTTCCAAGGGTATGCTTTATAAAGAAATAGCCGATCAACTCGGCATTACGATCGGCACCGTCAAGCAACATATCCATAAGATTTATGACAAGTTGCAAGTAAGCAATAAGACCGAAGCGATAAATAAATTTAATGATAACAAGTAAGCCATTTATAACAAAGATTACATAATCGTAGCAGCTCTTTTGTTAGACTCTTATTATTATGCAAATCATTAATCATTGCATCATCCGGTCAAACTAAAGCTATTGCGCATTGAATGGATTTATCCAAAATTTTGCAACTTGAAGCAATCTTAGCCATGGCTTAGTAAATCCTGGGCATTCTAAAGAACGAGAAATGTAACTTGATTTTACTATCTATACAAGCACTTGCTCATAATGTATAACTGTTGTTCTGCACTCCCAATCGTTTTTGAAACGTTTTGACTTAAATAAGTGCTGTATAACAAAAGTTATATTGTAGACCTAGAGATATAGCGATAAATTTGTGGTATAAATTATTCACAAACATTTAAAACCCACTTATCATGAACCTAAGTTGTAATGTAGATTTTTATCGCAGGGCTAAGGAAATAGGCCTTTGGTTTTCATTAATTTTTTCACTGGTTTTTTTAAATTTTTCTGACTTATTAGGGCAAGTAGCACAGTCAGGTCAGTTTATGTTTCCGAAAACTGACATTTCATCAAATATTGACATTCAAAATGATATGCCAAAATACACATGTAACATACAGCAGCCTACTATTAATTTTATCACTGTGGGTGTTACAAGCTCAACAAGCACAAATCGAGATTTACAGCGCTATATTATTGATTCAATGAAATTCGAAACTGAACGAGTAAAATTATTTGAAAGAATAGGTAAACAGAAAGACAGTATTCATTTCGTTAGACAACATATAGCACTTTTGAGTTATGAAATAGAAAGACATTTAACTATTGACTGTAAAAATGAAGTGGCTATCCTTTATGAGTTAAACAATAGGATTTCCAAAGCGGAAAATAAGATTAATGAAAACTTAAAAACAAGTGATACCTTAAGATACAGAATAGCAACAGATGTAGAGCCAAATGTAGAAAAAATATTAAAAAAATTCCATGCTCAGCAAGATACTTTTAAAAACTTACTTTTAGTAATTAAAAATACAGAATCATCATTAGAATCCAAGATTAAAGATGATGTTGAAAAAAGGAATAAACAAGAAATTGTAGGCGCAACTATTCCTCAGTTAAGTGATGTTTCGCAATTAAATAATCCAACAATCACATTCCTAGGGTCTACTAAAATCTACAAAAACGGATTGGTTTCATTGGGTTTATATACTGGAGTAAATAGTAAAGATACGTTATCTTTCAACAGTATTATTGTACCTGAACTAAGTAAGTGGGGAGTCCAATTGAGTGGATATAACAAAATTGCAGATATGAAGATTGCTAAATGGACTAGAAATGTTGCATTTTGGCTAAATTATGCATTAAATTTTCATGAAAAAAATACTTTTGATAAATTTAATCAAGTAGATTTTAATTTTTCCAGATTACAAACTAGAGTAGGTTTAGAGATATTTATTATTAATGACATAATTAGTATCTATGGAAATTCAAATTACATTAGACCAGTTTCTAATTCAAATTCATATAAAATTAATTTCAATTTACCTACAAAAAATCACTGGTATTTCGACTATGGAGTCCGAATATTTTTGAAGAATAACACAATATCTCAAAATGGACTGGGTTTGTTTGCAGATCTTAATTTTACGTATCTCAACGATAGTTTTACTAAATTCAATCCTCAAAATGATTCTTCCAAATCTTTGATAAAAATCGGACTTCAACAAAATTTTAGATAACCATATTAATCATCAATTTTATGAAGACATTATTTATAATCTAGAAATATACCTTGAAGAGGCAGTTAAATATCATCCAATTGCTTTGATAACCATCTCGAAATACCGAATGATCCCAATCAGGCACTCGGTAGGCTCTCTTTACCAGTGCGCTTGGAAGTAGGTCTCTTAGTAATAATTTTATCTGACTCGTTCTAGTGGGTTTAAATGCCATAGCCTCCGTTTTTAATTTCTCGGATACAACGTAATTTAAATTTTCCACTTCTTTTTATGCCGTCAGTTATAAATTCTGGTGTGTTGGGGGTCAACATAAGCGCCATTTAGAGGGGCAATGTATGGGCCATTTAGGGGGGCAGCTTCGGGAGAATAGATAGAAGGGATTAAAGATGAATTAACGCTGCATGAAATGCGCTGGTCATCAGCGCCATAGTTGCACAACCACCGAGTGGTTGAATGTATGAGTAGGAATACATGCTTTTTAGTACTCTTTTAAAATACTATATAACAAAAGTTATATGGTACAGCTTTAGATTTCAAATTATTCTTGACGGAGTAAGTGGGGTACCTTTTGAGTTGTGGTATTGCATTATATCTTATTAACGTCTTTAATACTATTATCTTTATATAATAATAATGAAGCCTTCCCATTTTTAGGACAAGTTGTAGTGTTAACCTGTGGCACAAGTTGCGCATAAACGCGGTTAATAATGACCATAAAACAAAAAAAAGGCCCACTGAAATCAGTGGGCCCGATAAACCCAGAATACGCATTAGAAATTAACTACATGAAAATCTGACTTCATACCTGTTATCGTTCTCAATTTTATGTCCTCAATGTAGCATTGGCTACATCTGCGGGATAAAATCTTCAATCAATATCAATTATTTTGTCATATTCCCATTCGAATAAAGTCCAATACGCAATCTGGGTTAACAATAATCCATCATACTTATGTCATATCGCGATGGCATCTATGACCATAAACCCAACTTACGGCTTGGGCGTTGGATCCTCACGTTTGGTAGGTGATTTTCGATCCTTCTTACGGACACCTCCAGCACGACTGTACTCATCGCTGTCCTTTGTGAATCGTGCAGACACACCTTCGAGCATACGCTCTGATAGAGCTCTCAGCTCCTTTTCGTTGTCTCTGATCATCAGAATTCCGGCATCGAGTCCCGCAAGCTTCTCGTTGTAATCGTTGACTTGACTACTCACCGCTTCGATTTCTGTCTCATAGGCCTTGAGGGTTAGACCATTGCCGAGATCCAAATCGGCATTAATACTACGCAGTCCCGACGCTCTTTTTTGAGCATGTTCAACTGCCGCTGAAAAAATTTTCCTTCTCATGTTAAGATTTGTTTATGAGATGAAAAAATAGTGCATTACATACATAACTCAACCCGAAGGTTTGAAACCATACAACCGATACATCTTGACGTAGTATCTTGCTCTTTCTATGCATAAAAAACATAAACAATAGCTGCAGCTATGCTTGAAAATTATGCCTTGATAAAAACCAAAATGCCAACGTCAATTTTGGATACTTCATATCGAAACAATCCCTAAAACAAAAAATTGAGATAACATCAGCCGTAATGCAGGGCCGAGATCATTTTCTCTTTTACTTGTCAATCTCTTACATAATGCTTTTTTGTTAAGGGTATTTTTTTTTACTGATGCCAATTTTATTTAATCTGTAACACATCCTATTTCCAAAGTCGCCATGGTAGTCATCCCACCTACTAGGTATCCTAGGATGCAGCCCTCGCAACAAACCACACATCATGCTATATCACCGATGACTGTATCTAGTTTCCACTACTTTTAGATCATTCTCTTTAAAAAAGTAGATAGGTCAACGAGGACACAGCATTTATGTAACACACATGCAACTCCCTCAGATAGCCATAAAAAAGGACTAAAAGCAACGCTCAAAAAATATAATGTAATTACAATAGTACAAAATCCTAGGATAAACGTATCAGATGAAAGAACTATTGTTCAACTAGCCCAAAATGTGCTAAACTTATATATAAAAACTAGAACTAAAGCAGTCGATGAGCATATCAAGTGACGTGTTCACCGATTCAAGTAACGTGATGACGAAATCAAGTTCAACAAC
>JANMMV010000207.1:0-1665 GCA_031373565.1 Saprospiraceae bacterium | reverse complement strand
TTTGCTTTCAATCGCCAAACTTTTCAAATAGATTGGGATTATGAGTTTGAGTATGTCCCTATGAAAACAGAAATTACCGAAACGCATTTGTTTGTGTTAGATGGTAATGGTACTTTGCATATTTTTGAGAGAGAATAAATCTCTACTCCCGTGGCAGGTGTCCCCACCTACGTGATATACTATGGTGTACCCCAAAAGCTGTACTAAATGCTTATTAAATGGAAGTGTATTGTTCTATTTAAAAATTGTGTTATTCTTATTTTTAATTTTCTTTGTCATAAACTTGATTCGGTGTCAAATATCCCAAAGATTGATGTTTTCTTTCTTCATTATAAAATTGGATATATTGGTGGACACCCTGCCATAGTTCTTGTCCTGTCCTGTACTCTTTGAGATAGATATCCTCGTATTTTATGGTTCTCCAAAATCTTTCTATAAAAATATTATCCAATGCCCTGCCTTTTCCATCCATAGAAATAAGGATATTCTGCCTCGATAACACCTCTAAATACTCATTAGAAGTAAATTGACTGCCTTGGTCGGTGTTGAAAATCTCAGGATTCGTATCTGTTTTCAAGGCTGAATCCAAGGCTTTCAAACAAAAATCCGTTGTCAGAGTATTAGAAATCTCCCAAGATAAAATCTTACGGGAATACCAATCTACCACCGCACAAAGGTATAAAAAACCACCTTTCATTGCAATATACGTAATATCTGTAGACCAAACTTGATTTACGCGTATTATTTTTACATTGCGTAACAAATAAGGATAAACCTTGTGTGAAACATCTGCCAAAGACAAACGGGGCTTTGGATAAATAGCGCAAATACCCATTATTTTCATCAACCTACCTATTTTCTTGCTATTGACAGGCTGGAACTCATCCTCCAAATTCACTTTTATACGTCTTATCCCATAAAATGGATATTTTGTATAAAGTTTGTCGATAGCCGCCATTAATGCCAAATCTTGCACACTTACCCTGCAAGGCTTATAATAATAGCTTGATTTACTCCAACCAAGCAATACGCACTGTCTTTCAATGCTTAAAGTATGATTTTTATCAATCATTTTTTCTTTGTCTGCCCTTGGCAAAGCTACAAGTTCCTGCGTAATCTTTTTTTTAGAAAATCCAATTCCACTTTCAAACGACCTATTTCTTGGTACAGAGGAGCTGTAATTTCTTCTTGTTCCTCTTCTGATATAACTACTTTTTTGACCCCGAAAAGACTCCTAATACCCGCCATTACCTGTTTTTTCCACTCTGTCAGTTGGCTCACATGCAGCTCGAATTCGCTACCCAACTGGGTGAGTGTCTTTTGTTCTTTTAGCACTTCCAAAACTACTTTTGTCTTGAAATCTGCATCATAATTACGTCTTACTTTTCTGCTCATAATTGTATTATTTAAAGATGAAAGATAATACAATCCCACTTATAAATCAAGTCCTAAATTTGGGGTACATTATACCCTTCAAAATATCTTTGTACTTTTCAATTTCTACGAGTGTAAAATCAGGAAGAATCAAAATGAATATTACGATTTTATAAAGTTTGCAATCCCTGATGTTAAGGAGGGAACAATCATAGAATTTGAATATACTTACAGTAGCCCAAATGTCGGCAATCTACCTGATTGGAAATTTCAATATGATATCCCCATACT
>JANMMV010000184.1:0-4888 GCA_031373565.1 Saprospiraceae bacterium | reverse complement strand
TTTTTACGCTGATACAAATGAATAAACCAAATGAAAATATATATAAAGTATATGGTCAGTAATCGTTGCAAAATGATCGTGAAGGAAGAGTTAAAAAGACTAGGTCTTCACTTTATCATGGTTGAGTTGGGTGTTGCTGATATAATGGAAGATTTGACATCCGACCAAATGCAATCATTGAGCGCTGCGCTTTTGGAATCTGGACTTGAAGTAATGGAAGACAAAAAAGCGATCCTGATTGAGAAGATAAAGAATGTAATCATCGAAATGGTCCATCATACGGATGAAATGCCCAATGTTAATTTTTCGCATTTTATAGCCGAAAAGCTGAACTATGACTATACTTACTTGTCAAATATGTTCTCAGAAGTGCAGGGAACAACGATCGAACAATTTATCATTCTACATAAGATAGAAAGAATCAAAGAATTGATTATTTATGATGAGCTCAATATGACTGAGATATCTTACAAGATGAATTACAGTAGTGTCGCCCATTTATCTACACAATTTAAAAAAGTAACAGGCCTCTCACCTTCACATTTCAAGCAACTTAAAGATCGACGTCGCAGTCCATTAGAAAATATTGGCAATATTCCTTCCATTTCCAACAACCTTCAAGCACCCAATGAGCAAAGATAATCGCGGTGAAAACCCACTGAACGTGGAGATCTTTAGCATGTTTACTGATTCATCAGTGGGGTGCTCCGTATTTAACAAAGATGATTTAGTTTTAGAATTTGCCAACGATTCGTTTCTCAACATCGTAGGCAAAGGAAAAGATATTGTCGGAAAGCCATTTTTTGACTCCTTTAAGGATGAAGAAGATTTTGATGTAAAATCAATTTTGTTACGAGTTATCGGAAATGGGAATGCGGTTACCGTCAATGAGCATATGGCAAAATTAAAGATCAATGGTACAATGGGGACAACTTATCACAATATCATATTTCAGCCGATTACGGATGCAAATGATATAATAGAAGGTGTACTTTGCCTTTATAGTGATGTGACAAATCATGTGACGGAAAATAGATCGGTTTCAATTACTCAACAAGAACTAGAATCAAAACTCAAAAATTCAATCGATGAAATTCGTCAGAATACGATTGATAGAAATGACAGAGCTGCAGAGCTTGTTATTGCTAATAAAGAGCTAGCTTCTCAAATTAAGCAGAAGGAGAAAAGAGCCGCTGAGTTGGTCATTGCTAACCAAGAACTAGCTTCTCAAAATGATGAAAAGGAAAAAAGGGCGGCAGAATTGGTCATTGCTAATAAGGAACTTGCTTTTCAAAACCACTTAAAAGAGAAAAGGGCTAGAGAGTTAGTCATTGCTAACCAAGAACTCGCTTACCAAAATGATGAGAAGGAAAAGCGGGCAGCAGAATTGGTGATTGCCAACAAAGAACTGGCTTCTCAAAACGACGAAAAAGAGAAAAGGGCAGCGGAATTAGTGATTGCAAATAAAGAGCTAGCTTCCCAAAATAATCAAAAGGAAAAAAGGGCAGCTGAATTGGTGATAGCCAACAAAGAATTGGTCTTCCAAAATGAGGAGAAGGAGAAAAGGGCAGCAGAATTGGTGATTGCTAACAAAGAATTGGTCTTTCAAAATAATGAGAAAGAAAAAAAAGCAGCAGAGTTAGTGGTTGCAAATAAAGAATTGGCCTTCCAAAACGAACTAAAGGAGAAAAGAGCAAGTGAACTAGTTATCGCCAACGAAGAACTAGCCTTCCAAAACGATGAAAAAGAAAAAAGAGCGGCAGAGTTAGTGATTGCGAACAAGGAACTTGATTCTAATTATGTTGAAATAGCCAGCCGAGAAATGGCCTTTAATGTGCTAGAAGCTACTAATTCCGCTTCTTTAGAAGCATCACTATATACCAGAAGATTGATAGAAGCTATCACAGATCCCCTTTTTACTATCAACTCAGAAGGTAAGATCGTTGATATTAATTTAGCTACAATTCAAGCTACTGATGTTACTAAAGATAAATTGATCGGAAGTAATTTTATAGACTATTTTACAGATCAAGACAAAGCTAGTTTGGTGTGCCAAGAAATTTTTAAAAATGATTTTATCGCAGATGTTCCTTTAATTATTAAGGATCATAAATTGACTGATGTATTATTAAATGGGTCTGTTTATAAAAACGAAGAAGGCGAAGTTATTGGTGCCGTCATTGTAGCACGAGATGTCACGGAGCAAAAATTATTCGAAAAACAATTAATAGAAGCTAAAGTATTTGCGGAATTGGCAACAAATATTGCTGAAGAAGCAAAGAATAAAGCTGAAGGTGCTACTCACATCGCTGAACTAGCGGTAAAGTCCAAACAACAATTTCTGTCCAATATGAGTCATGAAATACGTACGCCGATGAACGCCATCATAGGTTTTACCAAGGTCGTATTAAAAACCGAGTTATCGGCTAAGCAAAAAGAGTATTTGACTGCCATTAAAATGAGTGGTGATGCACTCATCGTACTGATAAACGATATACTTGATCTAGCGAAGGTAGATGCGGGCAAAATGCTTTTTGAAAACATTTCATTTAGAATGGAAAATTCGATTGCATCCATGCTTCACTTATTTGAAACAAAGGTGCAAGAGAAAAACTTAAAACTTATCAAAGTATATGATGCTCGTATCCCAGATGTGTTGATTGGCGATCCAGTAAGATTGCATCAGATAATATTGAATTTAGTAAGCAATGCCGTCAAATTTACATCAGAAGGAGATATAATGGTGGGTGTCGAGTTAGAGCGAGAGTTCGACGAGAGAGTGACTATTAAATTTTCAGTTAAGGATACTGGTATGGGTATTTCAGACGACAAAATAGATACTATTTTTGAAAACTTCCAACAAGCATCGAGTGGTACAACTAGACTATATGGCGGCACTGGGCTAGGGCTTGCCATCGTAAAACAGCTTGTTGAATCTCAAGGTGGTCAGGTAATGGTTGAGTCTGTCCTAGACAAGGGGTCGACCTTTAGCTTTGTATTGGATTTTGCCAAAACAACTGAAAATCCGGAGTTTGTTCAGGAAACGGTGCTAGTATCTAAAGAAATCAAAAATATCAATATCCTCGTCGTTGAAGATATTGCGTTGAATCAGCTGTTGATTAAGACATTATTGGATGATTTCGGATTTGCGAGTGATATTACATCTAATGGTAAACTTGCCGTCGAAAAACTAAAAACATCAACGTACGATGTTATTTTGATGGATCTGCAAATGCCAGAAATGAATGGGTTTGAAGCCACTGATTATATCCGTAATGTACTAAAGTTGACCGTTCCCATTATCGCCTTGACAGCGGATGTCACGACAGTCGACCTGGCAAAATGTACTGCCGTAGGGATGAATGATTATGTCGCCAAGCCAGTGGATGAAAAAGTATTGTATACAAAAATACTAAGCCACGTTAATAAATCAGCATCAGACGCTAATGAGAAAGTCAAAGTGGAAAAAGATACTAAAGGTATCATCCAAAAATGTACAAATCTTACCTATCTAAATCATCGCACTAAATCAAATCCAAAATTGATGATGGAAATGATTGATCTCTACTTACTACAAACTCCGCCGCTCATCACTGAGATGAAAAAAAGCTTTGAAAGTCAAGATTGGGATATGTTACATGCCGCAGTACACAAGATGATTCCTTCTTTTGTCATTATTGGAATCAATGCGGATTTTGAAAATATGGCCAAAAAAATTCAAGAATATGCTTCGATGCAAATTAAAATGGGAGAAATAAAAGATCTAGTATCAGGCGTAGAAAATGTATGTCTTCAAGCCTGTAAAGAACTAGAAGATGAGCTTAAACAAATAAAAATGAACCTTTGATGATTAATAAAATAATACTTTTTCTGGTCGATGACGATGCCTTGTTTCTAAAATCACTTGAAATAGACTTCTTGGCCGTAGCTGACTTTGAAACGCATACTTTTGCTACTGGTGAGTTATGTATTGAAAGCTTGGACCTTAAACCCGACATTATTATACTGGATTATCATCTTGATGGTATCGACAAAACTGCCATGAATGGTCTCGAGACTTTGGACAAAATAAAAGCATTCGATGAATATATACCTGTGATCATGCTATCTTCACAGGATCAGATCAACGTGGCCATCGACTGCATGCACCACAAGGCAAATGATTATGTTGTCAAAAGCGAAACCGCTTTCTTAAGATTGCAAAAAATTATTACTTCCATTTTCGAAAAGCAGAAACTAGAAAAGCAATTGACATGGTATATGGATAGGATGTAATCTATAGGTCATGACAAACTGTAAATAATATAACTATTATCTAAAACTTTAAAATGTGTAGGTTCATTTCTACTTTACTTTTGTTGTATTATCCAACTATGATTTAAAATAGGACAAATGCAATATAGTAAAAAACCAAATACACTTTTCTTTTTATTAACGATTACTACTCTAGCTTTTCTAGTTTCTTGTAAGAAACCCAAATATCCCAGCACAGATGCACTCAGTGTGATAGAAACTATAGAGCAGTGTTATATAGGTATAATAGACCGAGATACGATAAAGCTGGAATTTAAGACCGTAGGTGATTCAATCTCGGGATTACTCAGTTATAGTTATTTTAATAAGTTTCAAAATTCCGGTATCATCAAGGGTGTAATGCATGGTGATACTCTT
The DNA here is from genome assembly GCA_031373565.1 of Saprospiraceae bacterium. Lineage (GTDB taxonomy): Bacteria > Bacteroidota > Bacteroidia > Chitinophagales > Saprospiraceae > OLB9. The sequence goes on along the minus strand of JANMMV010000184.1, from coordinate 217 downwards.
TTTGCAGTCTACACGATAACATCAAATGACGGGGTCTCACAAAATGAAGTAGCATTTATCAAACAAAATAATGTAATCTATGAGGGTTCCGGTGACGTCATAGTCGAGAATGGGATGAAGGTTTTTGTCCATCGCCACGCCCTTATTTTTTCTACATTGATGAAACTAGAACCAACACATTGCCAATAATTAACACAAAATAAACGAAAAAATGAAA
>JANMMV010000174.1:0-8834 GCA_031373565.1 Saprospiraceae bacterium | reverse complement strand
CACGAGCGAGGGCGTATGCTCAAAGCACTTGCTTTCTACCTTCAAGAGCGTAAAGAAAAATATTATGATGTTTCATACAAGACGGGTGCGACGCGAGTAGATTCATGGATCGATATCGAAGGTGGTATCGGTAATCTTTTTGCTAATGCAAGTCTACGTCGCAAGTTTCCAGATATGCCTTACTACACCGAGGGTGATATGGTCGGCTTGAGCAAAGGTGGTACTTTTGTAGGTCATCATATATTGGTACCCAAAGAAGGGGTTGCGATACATATCAATGCGTTTAACTTTCCAGTGTGGGGAATGCTCGAAAAGTGCGCCGTCAATTGGCTAGCAGGCATGCCCGCTATTGTCAAGCCAGCAACGGTGACTTCGTTTTTGACCGAGATTGTAGCGAAGGATATCATTGCATCTGGCATCCTTCCCGAAGGTGCACTCCAGCTCATTTGTGGTAGCGCACGAGATATTTTAGATCATGTCAATTATCAGGATGTGGTGACTTTTACGGGATCAGCAAGTACGGGTTTTCATCTGAAGTCTAATCCTAAGATCATTCGTGAAGCTGTTCCTTTCAATATGGAAGCAGATTCTCTCAACTGTATGATCCTAGGAATGGATGCAGAACCAGGTACGCCAGAATTTGATCTTTTCATCAAGGAAGTTCGCAAAGAGATGACCGTCAAGTGTGGCCAAAAATGTACAGCGGCAAGACGTATCATCGTGCCAGAATCCTTCATGGAAGACGTTCAGATCTCTCTTGGCAAAGCGCTCTCAGGAACTACCATAGGTGATCCTCGTGCGGACGGTGTGCGCATGGGCGCGCTTGCGGGAAGGTCACAGATGGCAGATGTAAAGACAAACCTAGATCTCTTGCTCCAATCATCGTCTATCGTGTATGGTGATAAAGATCTTGTCAACATCCTTGCTGGATCCAAGGAAAAAGGTGCTTTTTATGTCGCCAATTCTCCTTCGTAATGATCGACCATTTGAAAATACAGCCAGCCATGAAGTTGAAGCGTTCGGACCTATTTCCACGTTGATGCCCTATACAGATATCCAAGAAGCCATCGAACTCAGTCGCAGAGGCAAAGGTTCGCTTTGTAGTTCTATTGTGACATTTGACGATCACATTGCTAGAGAATATGTAGTCAATGCAGCTACACATCATGGGCGCATTCTAGTGCTTAATCGTGAGTCAGCAGCCGAGAGTACAGGTCACGGTTCTCCGATGCCATTGCTCGTCCATGGTGGGCCAGGTCGTGCCGGTGGTGGTGAAGAAATGGGTGGTATGCGCGGTGTCAAACATTATATGCAACGATGCGCTATTCAAGGTACACCGACGACGATCTCTGCTATTACCCAGCAGTACCAATACGGTGGTAGACAGATAGAAGATGTCAAACATCCATTTAAGAAGTATTTTGATGAACTCGAAATCGGTGAAACACTCATTACGCACAAACGAACCATCACTGAAGCTGATATTGTCAATTTTGCTAATGTTTCGTGGGATCACTTTTATGCACACACAGACGTAACATCACTCGAAGGAACACCTTTCTCCCAGCGAGTAGCTCACGGCTATTTCGTATTATCAGCAGCAGCTGGTCTTTTTGTAGATGCTGCCAAAGGCCCAGTTATGCTTAATTACGGCCTTGATGAATGTCGATTTACCAAGCCCGTCTATGGTGGTATGACCATCGGTGTAAGATTGACTGTCAAAGAAAAAATCGATCAAGAGAAGCGCGAAGACGAAGATTACACGAAAGGTATAGTCAAATGGCTAGTCGACGTCTATGATGAGACTGGCGAGACTGTGGCGATAGCGACGATATTGACGATGGTAAAGGTTAAGGCATAACTTCAATTATTAAATGAAGTAAATATCTTCTTTAGTGGAAGATTGAGATGAAACTTTTGCGAGATGAAATAAAGTTTAAGATGAATGTAATTATAAGTTAATATGAAATGAAACCTAGGTAAAAAAAACGACTATTTTACTTCACCACAACCACACTCTTCTGCCATTTTTGCTCAGAAGTAACAGATATAACAAAACTACCACTTGGCCATGTTGATGCTTGATCTAACGTAATACCATGATTGTCTTTGTTGATCTCAATATCTTTTAATTCCTTGAGTACGATCCCTGAGATATCTATGACTTTGATGTCAACTCTTTGGGTATTTTGCAATCCCTCGAACTGAAGATTGATTTGATCATCGAAAGGTGATGGAAATGCACTGATTTTAATCGATACGTCTTCAATATTATCCACCGACGAAACATTGGTCTGGTAGTCCATATATTTTTTTTGCAGCACTGAAATAGCAGGTGCCAATGCATGTGAATTGACCTTGGCGTCATTGCATAAGATCGTAATCGCGATATCTTTGGATGGAAAATACCAAGAACTAGCACAATAGGCTAGATCGCCTTGATGTCCAAAACCTACTAGGTTGTTGAATGACTTTTTCATAATGCCCAAGCCATATGTACCACCTGGAAGCCCTGGGGCAGCGATGGTTTGAAATGCTATCTGCATGATCGGCGCGGAAACCAAATTACCTTTCATAAACGATCTCATCCACCTTGATGTCTCTAGTGCTGTGGAATAATATCCGCCTGCAGAGCTAGCCGCCGAATTGAGCGATAACCAATTACTATAAAAATCATGTGCATCATCCGTGATACCGTCACCGTTCAGATCTATCCAAACATGTGCGACGGGAGCTGTAAGATTTTCAAAGGCAGGGATAGCCGTACTATTCATCATCAATGGTGTGAAGAATCTAGAACGATATTCTTCATGAAATTCGCGGCCAGTCGCTTTTTTGATGATCATACCCAGCAAGATATAATTGGTATTGCAATAGCTCCATCCACCGCCAGGTGCAGCAATGGGCGCCTTCATGAATGTTTTTAGAAGACTCTCTTGTGTCCATATGGAGTCAGGATTGGCGAGGAAGGCCGGCTGAGAATTGGGGTTGTTTAAGAAATCATATAAGCCACTTTGATGTCTTAATAGTTGACGGATAGTAATATTTCGATTTGTAAATGGCATATCAGGCAACCAACTGCCGATGCTATCATTAAGCGTTAGTTTTCCTTCGTCTACGAGTTGGAGTATGCACGCTGCTGTCATTGTTTTTACGACACTACCGATGAGATAAACGTCTTCAGGCTTTGCTTTAATAGTTGGATTTAGAGATGAGATACCGGATGCACTTTGCCAATATTCATTCTCTCCTATTTGGATAGCTGCACTCAGCGATTTCACATTTAGCTTGAGTCTCATGCTATCTAGCGTTTGGCTCAATATAGAATCGAGTTTCGTACTTACTTGACCTGTTGATAATGGTACCACGAAGAAAAAGATAAGTCCCAAAAGCGTAAACCTTAGCACTATATCTTTATTGATATTGGTATGGATGATATTTTGATTGCACACGGTTGAATAAATTTTGTACAAAATTACATTGATGCATATTACTATGAGTTATCCATTCTTGCTAAAATTGTTTTGCGTTTTTATGGCCCATCCTTTCATGTAGCCACCGTTATCCTCTTTTGATGATAAGATACTGGTGTTTATTTGATAGGATATAGGTGTTTTAAATATCAACAAACTTCAGGAAAGTATATTTTGGTTTGTCCAAGTAATGCTGGAAACTACATTTGAATTGATCACCCCAAATAATAATCTTCATAAACCACCTTCTCTAGTCCTTTGCGATAGGCATTCGGGCTTTTTCCTGTCTTCTCTTTAAAGACCTTATTGAAGTGGGAGAAATTATTAAATCCGCTTTCGAAGCACACTTCAGCGATGGAGTGAGTTTCTTCATGTAGGAGCTTACATGAGTGTACGATTCGAAATTCATTGACAAATTCAATAAATGTCTTACCTGTAACTCGCTTGAAGTACCTGCAAAACGACGGAATAGTCATGCTGATTAGCGCAGAGACATCTTCTAAATGGATAGGATCTTGAAAATGAGTACGTACATACTTATATATAGTGTCAATCCGATCAGTATCTTGTCCTTGTATGACTAATGCAACACTCCCCGAGGCATTTAGCATCTCGTAGTCTTTGGAATCGGCTAGTATTTGTAGGATATTGATAAATTCGATCAACTTTTCGAAAGAATTCATATAAAACAGGCTTTCAAGACGGCCACCTACTTCATCTTTAGTATTGCCCGTAAACGACAAACCCAGTTTTGATTTTTCGAAAAGTTGGTGAATGTTTTCCATTTCCGGTAACAGAAAGAAGTTTTTACCTAGGAAATCTTCTTTCATCTGTACTACGATCTCAGAGCTTGCGTCTGATAAACGATCTGTAAACCCATAATGGGGAAGATTTGGGCCTATCATAATGAGATCGCCACCATTGTAATATGACATATGGTTGCCAACTTGACGCTTGCCACTTCCTTGCTTGACGTAAACGATCTCAAGCTCAGGATGAAAATGCCAAAATGGTAGTGCATTTGGGTTATTATCTTCAAATTTTCGCAGGAGAAAAGATTGTCCAAAAGATGGTTCTATTTTCTCAAGTGTTGGAGACGCGTACAAATTCTTCATAGAAAACGATTATTAATATTAGGGGAAATAAACTATTTTCGGAATAAGTTATTAAATATTAACTCAAATATATGCTAAATTGTCCATAATGCATCATTTTTTGCAAAATTGCGATAATTTAGTTTCTATGTGGACAAAATAACATCAACGGCAAATGTTTTTTTGCCGACCAAAGCCTTAACGGATAATAATGTTGAAAGACACTATTTTTTGACATATTTACAGTATAAATATCGGTTTATAAAATTGTAGATGTGTTGAATTAACTCAATATTAACGTTAATTTAATCAAAAAGGTAAAATAACACATATATTGGCAAATATACATGTAGACTATCGTTGCCATATGCCCTTACCTTTGTGTCGTTAATCAGAATCAATTATTTAATTTAAATTTTTATTATTATGAAAACTAATTTTATTGCAATCTTAATGATGGCTTTCGCAACGGTATCTATCGCTTCGGACATGCCTACAGTTTCAAATGACAAGTCTAAAACATTGACTATTGCTGCAAGTTCTTTAAAAGGTGGTACTATAGACATCACTATCTTTGACGCACAGAACAACACAATACACGCTGAGACGATCAAAAATGAGAAAGTCGCCAGATCTTATGACGTGAGAAATTTGCCAAACGGTAAGTATGTTATCGAAATGTCAAATGGACTTAAAACGACAAAGCAAAACTTTGAAATCTACAGCTCTGAGGTATTCTTAGACAAAAATGTAGAAACATTTTATGCTCCAGTAGTAAATGTAAGTGAAAATTTTGTCGACGTAAATGCTGTAGGACCCAAAGCAATTATCACTTTCGTTGATCAGGACAACAATCTATTGAAATCCGAAACGGTTACATCTTCAACGATACACCGTAGATTTAACGTAGCGAAATTGCCAGCTGGTATTTATACTGTTTCAGTAAATACAAAGGAAAAATCAACATCTAAAACATTCGAAAAGAAATAATAATCTTTGTTGAGTCAGTAGTTTACTATTGCAACTCAGGAGATGCGACTAGCCAATAACGAAAGGGTGTTAATAAGACATTCGTTATTACTGTCGCACGAATAATGTGGCTTTAATGATTTTGTAAAAGGGTTCACTGCTTAAAGTAGCAGAGAGCCCTTTTTCTTTTTGAAAAAGTTTTAATCTACTTTAATAGCGACGATTTTTGCCTTTTTATCAAATAGTTTATCACCGTATTTTTCAGTTACATCATTACCGTCGCAATCTATTACCTTGTAAATTAGGTCAGCACAATGATTATTTAGGACAAAGAGTAACTCTCCGTCACATTCGAATTGTTCAATAAAAAATCTGCATCCGAATTCTTCGCCATTATATGGTTTGAATCCCTCGGCCATTTCTAAACTATCGATACACGCTTGTTTTTCTATCGCGGTAGCGTGCGTACATGCGAGGGATGTGAGGACAACCATGACAGTAAGAAGTCGGATTAATGTAGACATTGGTAATTAATTTTGCTCTTAAAAAACGATTTGAATCGCATATTTGTGATTAAGAATAGCAGAAATCTGTGGTAATTGCACCCAATAATCGCTAATTGCCCGCCCTATTGACTATAAATCATATCTTTACATTTGGAATAGATCACCGATATATGAGTTCACATCCTATTTATCAGCAATTTCAAGAAGCAAAATCAACAGGTCAAAAGAAATTTGTCGTCTTGATTGACCCTGACAAACTACGTTTGGGCAAGATTTCCAATGTTATTGATCTAGCTAGAGAAGTAGGGGTTGATTACTTTTTTATTGGCGGAAGCCTGGTTGTCAATGATATGTTAGACTATGTCATCAAGTCCATGAAAGAGCAGTGCGATATCCCGATGATATTATTTCCCGGTAATTCATTACAACTGTCTTATAAGGCTGATGCATTGCTATTCTTATCATTGATTTCGGGTCGCAATGCCGATCTTCTAATCGGAAAACACGTCATTACGGCACCCTTCCTTAAAATGAGTCCATTAGAGATTATTTCAACAGGATATATGCTCATCGATGGTGGTGTCATGACTTCTGTCCAATATATGTCCAATACAAGTCCCATTCCCGCTAACAAACCAGATATCGCCATGTGTACGGCTATGGCTGGCGAAATGTTAGGTCTTAAGCAAATATATATGGACGCTGGTAGCGGCGCTTTAAATCCTATAAATACAGAGATGATCTCTGCAGTAAGCGATACGATATCTATACCGCTTATCATAGGTGGTGGAATATCCACGCCTGAAAAAGCCGCGGCAAATGCCAAAGCAGGCGCAGATGTGATCGTAGTCGGTAATGCTATTGAAAAAGATCCATTGCTCATTCGTGAATTGGCTTTAGCTGTAAAAGAACAATCGACCACACCCAAAACGAGCGCACTAGGATGACAGGAATCGTCACCAAATCTACAGGCTCATGGTATAATGTGAAGGTAGACGGAAAGGTCATCAAATGCCGTATCGCAGGTAAAATGAAGCTTGACGACCGTAAACTAACCAACCCAATAGCAGTAGGTGATGAAGTCACTATCGAGTTAGAAAACGAAGTTCAGGGTATCATCCATAAAGTGTCACCAAGACGCAACTATATCGTACGGCAATCTCCACGAAAACGGCACCAAGTACATTTTCTGGCAAGTAATGTCGATCAAGTAGTATTGCTCGTGACGATCATAGATCCTAATCTCAAGCTAGGTTTTATAGATCGGTTTCTTCTCATGTGTGAACCCTATAATATACCTGCAACCATCATATTTAACAAAGCGGATATCAATGGAGACAAGGAGAAAGATATACTTGACTATTGTATTCACATGTATGAACGGATCGGTTATCAAGTTTTAGTAACATCAGCGGTGACGGGGCAAGGACTGGATGAGATGCGCGAATTATTGAAGGATAAGATAACGCTGATCAGTGGTCAATCAGGGGTCGGAAAGTCGACGCTTGTCAACCTGATAGAACCTGGGTTGGAACTTTTGACAGGAGAGATCTCAGATTTCTCGGGCAAAGGCCAGCATACTACGACATTTGCGCAGATGTTTGAGCTGTCATTTGGTGGATCTATCATCGATACGCCGGGGATAAAAACATTGGCATTTAGTCATCTGGAGATAGAAGAAGTAGCACATAATTGGAGAGAATTTTTTACTATCTCTAGCAAGTGCAAATTTAATGACTGTACGCACCGTAATGAACCCATGTGTGTCGTTAAAGATGCTGTGGAAGCAGGTGAAATAAGCGAGTCTAGGTATCAAAATTATCTCAACATATTAGAAGAGATCGAAGATCAAAATTACTGGGAGCGACACACAGATGTGTAGCGGAGAAGAAATAGTTAAATAATTACTATCATATTATACAATAATCTAATATATTTGACCCACAAAACAAGCGATAGTTCATATGTCAAATCAATCTTTCCGTGTACAAGGTAATGCTCGCCTTTCGGGTGAAATAACGCCCCAAGGTGCTAAAAACGAAGCATTACAGATCGTAAGTGCCGTCTTACTAACTGACAAGAAGGTCACCATCAAGAATATCCCAGATATCTTAGACATCCGCAAGCAGATAGAATTGCTCAAAGGTCTCGGTGTTAAGGTCGAAAAACTGAGTACTAATGATTATACATTTCATGCGGATGATATAGATACAGATCACCTATCGTCGGAGCAATATCAAGAAAATGCAAAGAAGATACGTGGTTCAGTTATGTTGTTAGGACCACTTCTCGCAAGGTTCAAAAAAGCATATCTCCCTAAGCCCGGTGGAGACAAGATAGGACGACGTCGAATGGATACTCACTTTTTGGGTTTTCAGAAGCTAGGGGCCGATTTTACATATGATGAAGCCGGCGATCAGTTCTTTATCGGTGCTGAGAAACTTCGCGGTAACTATATATTGATGGATGAAATATCTGTAACGGGTACCGCAAATGTTCTGATGGCAGCGGTCCTTGCCGAGGGAATCACTCAGATCTACAATGCGGCATGTGAGCCTTATCTCCAACAGTTATCAAAAATGCTCAACAATATGGGGGCTAAGATTGCGGGGGTCGGATCAAATCTGTTGACTATCCAAGGTGTCGAAAAACTTCATGGTTGTGAGCACACAATCTTGCCTGATATGATAGAAATAGGATCGTTTATCGGTCTAGCAGCTATGACACAATCTGCATTTCGAATCAAAGATGTTTCTGTCCCAAATCTTGGGGTTATACCGACTACTTTTGAA
>JANMMV010000094.1:0-4047 GCA_031373565.1 Saprospiraceae bacterium | reverse complement strand
GGTATTAAGTGTGATACAATGCGCATCAAGGCATTTCCATTTTCGCAAGTGGTGACGGACTTTATTGATAATCATAAATTTGTGTTTGTCGTTGAACAAAACAGGGACGCCCAATTGCGTTCCCTCCTTATGATCGAATGTAACATATCACCTACGAAACTTATTTCGGTACTTAATTATGATGGCACACCGATTACTTCCAATATGATAACGTCTCAAATTACAAAATTACTGGTCTCAGCTGAGGCCGTTTAATTCCATAAATCTATACATAATGAGCTATATAAAGCCAGTTTTTAACCATCCGTTACTTCCTAAAAATGAACTTGGGTATACCCGAAAAGATTATGAAGGGACACTTTCTACCTTGTGTGCTGGTTGTGGACATGACAGTATCAGCGCGGCTATTTCTGAGGCCTGCTTTGAGGTCAATATAGAACCCCACCGATTAGCTAAAATGTCTGGCATAGGCTGCTCATCAAAGACACCAGCTTATTTTCTAAGTCATTCTCATGGATTCAATTCGGTGCACGGAAGGATGCCATCCGTAGCTACAGGTGCTGGACTTGCTAATACTGAACTAAAGTATCTTGGCGTATCTGGTGATGGAGATACGGCATCTATTGGTATGGGACAGTTTTGTCACGTTATAAGACGCAATCTCAACATGGTGTATATTGTCATGAATAATGGTTGCTATGGTTTGACCAAAGGACAAGATTCTGCTACCGCGGACAAAGGTTCTATTGCCAAAGCTGGAAATACAAATACTTTTGAAGGCATCGATCTGTGCAGTTTGTCTATCGAGTTGGGTGCCAGTTTTGTAGCGCAAAGTTTTTCGGGCGATAAAAAACAGCTCATACCTATTCTGAAAGCAGCGTTAATGCATAAAGGTTTTGCATTCATCAACATCATTTCACCTTGTGTAACATTCAACAATAATCAAGGATCTACGAAATCATATGACTATGTAAGGGAACACAATCAAAGCATAGGTAAGCTTGATTTTGTACCAATAGGAGAAGAAATTATTGCAGAGTCAGTTCAAAATGAAACCCAAAAAGTGGCTCTCCATGACGGTTCACCATTGTACCTGACGATGACTGATCAAAATTATGATGCTACCAATAAAATGGAAGCCATGAATGCACTGTATCGACATCGCGACGAAAACAAGATTTTGACGGGACTCCTTTATTTCAACGCAAATAATCCCGATCTTGCCGAAAATCTCAACATGATTGCGACGCCCCTCAATCAATTAAAAGAGGAAGATCTTTGTCCAGGTAATGATAAATTGGTGGAGATTAATGCAGGATTTAGGTAGCGTACGAGCATGTCGACTTCGACTCCTTCATTGCCCACGCTCAGCCCAAAACTACAATGTAATTTTCGATGTCTCAACGCAAGGAAGTGAAGTTGAATACAAGGAAGAATGCTTTGCATAGACGAAGTAAAGAAAGCAAAAAGATTAATACAAATTAAATAATTTCATAATGTTTATGAAATTGATTGTAAATATATTACCTATATAATAAAAATGTAATGTACCTTTACACCCTAGATAGGGTTATCTTATCTTCCTTTGTACAACATACAGAAAATATATAAAGACACATGGCTAAGATCTTAATAGTAGACGACGACAAAAGCATCCGTAAGACACTTCGCGACATTCTGGAGTTTGAGAAGTATGAGATAGATGAATCGCCGGATGGGCTGGACTGTATCGTAAAGATTAAACAGAATACCTATGATGTGATCATCATGGATGTCAAGATGCCACGTATGGACGGTATGGAAGCGATCGAAAAGATTCAAAATATATCGCCTGATACGCCAGTGGTAATGATATCAGGTCACGGCAATATCGATACAGCTGTCGAAGCTGTAAAAAAAGGAGCTTTTGACTTTATCCAGAAGCCACCAGATCTCAATCGACTGCTTATTACACTTCGAAACGCTTTGGACAAATCCAATCTAATCACTGAGAAAAAAGTACTCCAGCGTAAGGTAAATGGCGTAAAAGTACAAGAAATCATCGGTGATTCTGACGGTATCGCCACGGTCAAATCTACCATCGAGAAGGTCGCTCCCACGGATGCAAGAGTTCTCATCACTGGCCAGAACGGTACAGGAAAGGAACTAGTAGCTCGATGGATACATGAGCAAAGTCGACGCAAAGAGTATCCTATCATCGAAGTCAACTGTGCAGCTATACCTTCAGAATTGATAGAATCTGAGTTGTTTGGTCATGAGAAAGGCTCTTTTACTTCTGCGATCAAGCAGAGACTTGGCAAATTTGAGCAGGCTCACGGCGGTACTTTATTTCTTGACGAGATAGGAGATATGAGTATGTCAGCCCAAGCTAAAGTACTCAGAGCTTTGCAAGAAAGCAAAATCACTCGTGTAGGTGGAGAAAAAGACCTAACTGTAGATGTTCGGGTGATCGCTGCTACCAATAAAGATTTAAGAGCAGAAATAGCCAAAGGCAATTTTAGAGAAGATTTATATCATCGTTTGGCTGTGATCATCATCAAAGTACCTTCACTCAATGATCGTGTGGAAGATATTCCAGCTTTGGCTTCACATTTTTGCGGTGTCGTTTGCGACGAGTACAATGTGGCTCACAAAAAGATCGAACCTGCGGCTATTAAGTTACTACAACAAGTAAATTGGACTGGTAATATCCGCGAACTTCGTAATGTCATGGAGCGATTAATCATCCTTTCTGGTGCAAATATCACTGGTAAAGATGTCGAAGCTTATGTCCATAGTGGCGGTCGCTCGCATTCAGCAGTTCAAACACTATTTGATCAGTTTGACTCCTACGAAATGTTGAACAAATATCTAAGTGCGGAGTTTGAAAAATACAAAGGTGAACTAGTCGCCTGATAATATGTTGATATAAAAGTAAATCATATTAACCTGCAACTTCAATAGACCTTGCAGGTTTTTTTTGTGAAATCCAACCATAAATACGTACATAATGAGTGCAGATAATACTATCGAAAAAGTAAAACGCCATCAGAAATGGTCAGAAATAAAGGGCGAAAACTCTTGGACTATGTTCAAGGTGATCGCAGAGTTTGTTGATGGATTTGAGATCTTGAATCGCATAGATCCATGTGTTTCGATCTTCGGATCAGCAAGAACTAAGCCCGATGACAAATACTACCAATTAGCCGTGGATATTGCCAAAGCGTGTATCGAAGAAGGCTTCGGTGTGATCACTGGAGGTGGCCCAGGTATCATGGAAGCTGCCAATAAAGGTGCATATCTCAATGGAGGATTATCTGTAGGACTTAATATTGATTTACCTTTTGAGCAATTCAATAATCCATATATCGATAATAAAAACCTACTACATCACCGATATTTCTTTGTCCGTAAAGTCATGTTTGTCAAGTATGCACAAGCATTTATTGTATGCCCAGGCGGCTTCGGAACCTTGGATGAGTTGTTTGAAGTACTCACATTGATCCAAACCAAGAAAATCACTCGTGTACCTGTCATCCTAGTAGGGACGGAGTTTTGGTCTGGTATGAGAGAGTGGATTTACAAGACAATGGAAGTAGAGTTTAAGACGATTTCTCCTGGAGATATGGATCTCATTCCTTTGGTAGACACACCCGAACAAGTGGTTGAAATCATCCGTAACTTCTATGATGGATCTGATAAGGAGCATAGTATAAAACCGAATTACGAGCTGTAGGCTTTGACTCCTGCTCCTATCGTCGCCTGCGCTCAGCCTACAAAGAAATGTACTTTGCGTTTACTTGGAAAGTGTTCGTTGTCTCAGCGCAAAGCGATGAGTTATGCCGCCTGCATTCAGCCTATGAAACTGATTTGCACCCTGAGCGCAACGAAGTGGAGTCGAAGGGAACAAAATAGAAGCGTAGATAACAAAAACAAAGAAAAGCTCCGATTAACACCCACCTTCTCGTGGGATGGCGTATAGGACATTACCTGCAACAGAAAGATTGTATATCTTTTTTTCGATAGAACAGAGGATTAGTTTCCAAGTTTTTCCCTTGTCTGATGATC
>JANMMV010000060.1:0-1865 GCA_031373565.1 Saprospiraceae bacterium | reverse complement strand
TTAAGAAGAGCATCTCGTTGGGATGTAGTATATTGGGGATACTGAAAACCATATTGATTGAAAGTACCTATCAAATTAGATCCATTCAATATTTTTATTGAACTCATTTCAGTACTGTTTGTAATCATTAAAACATTGCATGAACCACTGATTGTTACATACCCATCATGCAAAAAAGATGATGATACTTCCAAAGAACCTACATCATCTCTGTCTCTTACCTCTAAACGACTTCCATAACAATCATTACATAGATTCCGCTTTAAATGCAATATGCCGGCATCAGGTGATGGGTGTAATGATGTGAAATCTACTTGATCAAAATTTGTCCACAAAGTAGTGCCATACTGGTAATGTGTAAAATTGCTAAATTTATCGTTATACAGAATTCGTGAAACACCGGCCCCTTCACGAAGACTACCTTGTGCCCTTGACTGCACTCCAAATATTACCCCATCAGAAAATAGAACTCGGTCATTTAAAGGAGACTGTCCGTAAAGCCGAATAAATGACATGAAAAATAAACACAATATTATCCCGCTTTTAATTCCAAACTGTTCCATTCCACACCTGATTTTTACCTAAAGTTGAATTATATACGGTTGTTCCGACAGGTACGTTTGCCAAATTGTCCCGCTCGGAAGAAGTGAATGATCTCAATTGCAAACCAAACTGATTAAATCTACCGACAACATCACTACCTATCTTAAATTCAACACTCCCTGAAAGCTGACCATTTATTATATTGAGGGAAGTTGCCTGTTGACTTGAGTTCACTTTTATCTCTGCAATTCCATCATGAAGTTGTGCTGCACTTAACTCCAAATTTCCAGAATTATCCCTATCCCAAATTAACATTCGAGCGCCCAAACTATTTTGATCATGATAATTTCTTCTTAATGATAAAGTGCCTACATCCGTTGGTTCATCACCGATGAAGAGCTCAAACATAGAATTATTTGTTCTGATTACTGTTCCTTGCGCTGAGTGAGAAAAATCAGAATATTTCCCTTGCAAATCTCTTATTCTTAATAATCCGGCTCCTGGCAGGATATCTCCAGAACTTTGCTTGCCCGTAATCACAACACTGTCAGTGGTGAGAAAAATAAGTTCATCTGGTCGAAACTGTGCCAAACCTATACAATTAAAAATAAAACACATCCAAGTTACAAATAGATATTTCATATATAATTACTAATTTAGATACAAAAAAAATCAATCAAAAGAAAAGAGTACAGCTGTACCATGCTAATCGATACCTGTTCTAAAATTGTCTGATGATGTCCTTGCAAAATCACTTATAAGGCTTACTCTAATTACAAGATTCGAAATAAGCAGATCCGCAGCTGTCCAAGTGGGCATTGCTAATAACTTAAGCATAAGACACAAGGTAACCAAAATATCACTTATCAATAGTCCGCAAAATTGAACTAATAACTTTATCTTCCATCACAGTAACATTTAATTCAGCGTTAGCAATAGATAAAGCGTTAGTTGCCATTTTAGATCTTAAATCACTATCTTCAACTAACAAATTAATGAAATGTATAAACTCATCTATGCTATCAGCAATAAAACCGTTCTTAGAATGCTTGATAAGATCCCGTGAGCCTGCAACATTTGTAGAAATAACTGGAATTCCATTCGAAAGGGCATCCCCTACCACCAAACCAAAACCTTCATAATTTGATGTATGAACATACATATCCACACTTCTATAAAAATACCTTAATTCATCTTTTCCAAGTAATCCCGTATATATAGGTTTAATCGAATATTTGTCACCCAATTCATTTAGATCATCGAATGATTCACTAGTGTTTCCAGCCATAATAAACTGAATCTCGTTCCTATTTAATTTTGAT
>JANMMV010000052.1:0-6763 GCA_031373565.1 Saprospiraceae bacterium | reverse complement strand
GATGCTATGTCCGTCTACAGAGACATTGATCATAGGATAGTCTTTTATTGCTTTAGCTACAGCATGGATAAATAGGGGCGTGAATGTGATATTCTCGCCATTTTTCTCTTTGAATTTACCTTTATTTTTTTCTCGCCATTGAAATAAGGACGTAACGTCTGCTTCTACAAATGAAGTAACATGCGGAGAAACTTGCATTGACATAACCATGTGGTCCGCAATAAGCTTGCGCATACGGTCCATCTCGATGATCTCAAAATTACCACTTGCAGATGATGATACCCTAGCAGTAGAAGTTTGGGCAGTGGGCGCCTTACTGGCGGCGGTAGGAGATGTTGTTACATTAGCAGGTGAAACCGAACTAGCCGTTGTTTCAGGTTTACCAGATCTTGAACTTACGTAATCCAATATATCGCTTTTGGTTACACGGCCGTTTGTTCCAGAACCTAGTATTTTATCTAATTCCGCCTGAGAAACGTTCTCTTCTTTAGCAATGCTTTTCACCAGTGGAGAATAAAAACGATCGTCAGAACTCCCAATAACTACTGTCGGCATTTTGCCTGGAATCTCCATAACGACAGCTGCCACTGGGTCAGGTACGGATACGCTAGGGCTTGCTTGCACAGCATCTGCTCCTCCTTCTGTTGAAATAATCGCTATTATATGTCCTACAGGCACAACACTGTCTTCGGGAAAAAGAATTTCTGTTATGACTCCTGCAGCAGGTGATGGTATCTCAGAGTCGACTTTGTCTGTAGCTATTTCAAGGATCGTTTCGTCCATGCTTACATTTTCGCCAACTTTTTTTACCCATTTCAGGATCGTAGCTTCGATAATACTTTCACCCATTTTAGGCATCAATAATTCTACTCTTGCCATAATATTATTTTGAATTCGGTTCGGTTAAAAATGACTGCAAAATTATAATTCTTTTTTGACATTTTTTCGGAATAAAGCATTAAGATATACTAAAGATTTTCATCAAGCGCATATTCGCTACCTAAAGTTGGTATTTCGATTTTCTCAAAACCACGATCATGAAGATAACTTTTAAATATTTTTTGAGTATCGACTTCTCCATGAACCAAAAATATTTTTTTACAGCCAAGTACTTGATTCTTGATAAACTCAAATAATTCGCTTTGGTCACCATGGGCAGAGAATGAATCCATTATAACGACGTCGGCTTTGATCTGTTTTTCTTCATCAAATACCCTGATCGATGTTGCACCAGACCTTAAGATGCCACCTGGTGTCTCTGGAGAACAATATCCTACGATTAGAAATGTGTGTTTTGGGTTATCTATATTATTGAACAAATGGTGCTTGACACGGCCAGCATTCATCATGCCAGATGCGGATATAATGATACATGGTTCGTCACTGCTATTAAGTGCTTTCGAGCCTTCTACTTCTTTAATATAAACCAGATTATTGAATCCAAAAGGATTGTCGTCCGTGAGTAAGTATTCGACCATTTCGCTATCGAAACACTCGGGATGAAGACCATATACTTGGGTAACATTAATGGCAAGAGGGCTATCTACATATATTTTGATTTTTGGCAATAGGCCTTGCGTTTCCATTTTGTCAAGCATGTAAACGATTTCTTGCGTTCGGCCTAGACTGAACGCAGGGATAATAAGCTTACCTCGTTTTTCGACACAAGTTCTTTTGATCACCTCTAGCAATTTGGCAGATTGTTCGGGCGCTCCTTCATGCAGTTTGTCCCCATACGTAGACTCACAAATTAAATAGTCTACTGGAGGCATGGGGATTGGATCACGCAAAATAGGCCTGTGCGGTCTGCCGACATCTCCCGTAAACCCAATGATCGTTTCTTTGCCAGCTTCTGTGATTTTTAGGGTTACAGAAGATGATCCGAATATATGTCCAGCATCTCTAAATAGTACTTGCACGTTAGGATGAACCTGCTCCCAAACCTCGTATGGGTGACCTTCGAATTTTACCATCGTCGGTCCTACATCTTTGACAGCATACAAAGGCTCCCGTAGAACTTGGTTTGGGTTATTGTTTAGTTTACGTTTTTTAAGTATTTTTTCATTATGCCATTTGACATCCATTTCTTGAATCTTCGCACTATCCAGTAACATCACTCCACACAAACTCCGAGTGGCGTGCGTACTATGGATACGGCCAGAAAATCCGTCTTTGACCAACTTAGGCATTCTACCACAGTGATCAATGTGAGCATGTGACAAGATGACAACATCTAGTTCTTCTGGCTTGAACAACCATTCGTTGTTCCAGCTCCATATATGCTCTCCTCGGCCTTGGAATAATCCACAATCTAACAGTATTTTATAACCGTCGTTTAGCTCTATTAGGTGACTACTTCCAGTGACGTATTGGGCTGCACCACAAAATTTTATTTTCATAATAAGATAATTAATTTTATCTATTGCGTTATTTTAAGCTCAAAACCTAGGATGTGTTGTGTTAAATATACCTAGGATTATACCATGTAAAGATATGCTTTTTTCATTATTTTTATTGCAGTTTGCGAACAATAAACGAGACACCATGTTTGAATCGAAAAATACATCCATCATGCCAAAAATAAAAATTGGGGACACGATCCCAAGTTTCGACACCATTCTAGAAGACAATTCGCCTATTTCTGACCAAAGTTTGAGAGGAAATAAATTTATTTTATTTTTCTACGGGCAAGACGATACGCCTACCTGTACTAAGCAAGCTTGCAGTATTGGTGAAGACTATAGTGCATTTAGTGATGCAGGATACAAAGTATTTGGTATCAGTAAAGATAGTGCCAAGAAGCATCAAAAATTTATAGCAAAGTATAAACTTCCCTATTCGATCCTAGTAGACGAGGATACGAGCATAATGCGCAGTTTCGGTTTATTTGGGCCAAAAATATTTATGGGTAAAGAGGTTGAGGGTGTTTACCGAGCAGCAATTATTGTGAGTGAAAAAGGTATCGTCACCCACGTGATTGATGAGGTTAAAGCTGCAGAAAATGGAAAACAGTTAAAAGAAGTGCTTGGCCTTTAAAGATAGATGCTACACTTTCCATTTAATATTGCAGCCAGCGCTAGGATATTGCTTAGCAAGAGGGGACTCATC
The DNA here is from genome assembly GCA_031373565.1 of Saprospiraceae bacterium. Classification (GTDB taxonomy): domain Bacteria; phylum Bacteroidota; class Bacteroidia; order Chitinophagales; family Saprospiraceae; genus OLB9. The sequence goes on along the minus strand of JANMMV010000052.1, from coordinate 3,655 downwards.
GCGAAGCATCAATTCTATTGCTAATCGAAGATCCCGTCCTGTAAGCGGCTTTCCATTATTCGGTCTCGAATCGTCGATTCGACCACGGTAAACAAGTTTACTGGCACCGTCAAAAACATAAATATCGGGCGTACACGCAGCGTCGTAGGCACGAGCAACTTCTTGCGTCTCATCGTACAGGTAGGGAAACGGATATCGCAGTACCTTAGCTACGATGGCCATTTTGTCTGGACTGTCCTCGGTATATTTCATGACATCGTTGCTACTTATTGCAACAAAACCTACTCCTTCAGCTATATACTGGTTTGCAATAGCCACTAACTGGTCGTTGACATGGATAACATAGGGACAATGATTACAAGAAAAGAGAACTACCGTACCTTTAGCACCACGAATATCGCTGAATGATTTGTATGAATTAGATACAGTATCGATTAGATTGAAGTCAGGAGCAATTGTGCCAAGACCCAACATATTTGATTCGGTTAGAGCCATAATTTTTTGACCATTATAGGTTAAAATATTTTCAACAAATCTAACTATTTTACAGGCGTTTGGCCTTTGTCCGCCAATGCTAAAATACTCATTTGTAGGGTTATGTTATCCTCTATAAAATTATCCTTAAGGTCTTGAAAAAAGGATTTTGAACCATATTTGATACCCCAATCTGTACGATTGATCGTAAAGGGATTAGTTGAGATGGTGATTTGCTCAGGACTATAAGAAATATTTGCTGCAAAACTTATTAGTTTAGTAACTCCGAGCATCGTAAGGTTGCCCGAAACAGTCGAGTTCGAATTTTTTTCAGCGGAACTTCCAGCGACTTCGATGATTTCAAAGGTGGCTGTAGGAAATTTTGTTACATTAAAAAAATCAGCTCCACCGTCTTTTCCTGTTCCTTTAAGATGCTCTTCGAGATCTTTTTTCTTATCCCCTTCGAGATCAAAAACGTTAATTGTATTCATATCAATCGTGAATTTCCCGCCCGTAAATCCTTTATCAAAGAATACTTCACCGTCAGCTACCTTTATCGAGCCATTATGTTTACCTCCTGGGCTTGCACCTTCCCATCTAATGTCCGCAATCGTTCTATTTGTTACAAATCTTTGCCCAGTATATTTGGACTGAACAGGAGCAGCTTCTTTTGTAGTGATAGCAGTATTTTTTTCTTTGCAAGAAACGGCAGAAAGTAATCCGAATATCAATACCGTAATAATTCGACTCATCATAAAAATGTTTTGTGGTTAAATATTAATTGTTCTTAACGTTTCTTTTATGGTTTAAGTTGATGTTGTCATATTTAATCTTCGAGATTGAGTGCATTTTTAAAATCCTCTAATCCACTGATTATAGAGATATTTTCATTAGGTGCTAATACTTGATTGGTTGCTTGGAAACCAGAGATCATGATTCTGGTATTGGTTACATTTTTTAACAGCTCGTTTAAGTATGGCTGGATTGGTGATTCCGTAAAACTATCATTGAAGATAGTAAAAATATGGGTAGCGCCGAATATGTAAGAAGCTTCTAAAACATCAATTAAGGGTACATTAATGCCCAGATTAATAACTTTGATATTGTTTATAGCCAAAATGTATTCTACAAATAGTGCACTAAGTTCGTTAGACTCTTGTTCTGGCAAGTATATCAAAAACTTCATGTCAGACTTGTATTCTTTTGTCTTTATATTTTCGATTTGGTGAATGATTTTTCGTCTTATCGAGCTTGTTACGAAAGCTTCATGGACACTCTTGACAGAGCCTCCTATCCACATGACGCTTAACTTATCTAACAACGGATAAAAAATGCTTTCAATGACATACTCAAATCCTCTAAAGTCGATGTGGTTGTCCAGCAAAATATTAAATTTTACCGAGTCTAATTCGAAGATAGACATCATCAATGCATCTAAATCGTGTTCGAAAGTTTCATTAACTTCTGAATATTTCGCAACTTGTTTGATGATCTCCAAATGAGTCATCTTTGCGATTTTAGATATTTTATTTCCTTTGCGATTGAGGAGCGATATATGTAATATTTTTTCTACATCATTCTCAGTAAAAAATCGAATATTTGTTAATGTTCGAGATGGGTTGATGATTCCATATCTTTTTTCCCAAATTCTAAGCGTATGTGCTTTGATCCCAGTTAGATTTTCTAGATCTTTAATAGAATATGCAATCATTAATTTGTTTGATCTTTGGAAAATATTTTTTGCGCTATTTGTTAACAGTTAAGCGAAAAAATAGTTTTATTTTGCATTAATAATAAAATAACTCATGAAAATGCTGATTTGCAAGCAATTATTGATTGTAGGCTTGATATTTAACTTTTTTAATGTTGTTCACTCCCAGTCTTATTGGTTTGGTGTCAAAGGTGGTGCCGCCTATATGTCCCAAACGTGGGGATCAGGGTTTAGCGGTTCTTCGGGTGGGTCAGCGAATAGAAATCCTGGATTTGGGCCCAATCTTGATGTCTTTATCGAATCGGGAGATCCAGAGAACAAAGGATCTCTCTACGCATCGGCAGGATATCATTCGAGAGGTAGCGCTTTTCAGTTTATCAGTTTTTATAATGATTTTAATGATCGACAAACATTTTTGTTTAGAAATGTCGGCGCAGAAATTGGCGCTCGCCGTCCGTTGTTTCAAGATGGGATTTTGGACCCTTATTTTACTGTAGGCATAAGGGGAGAATACACCTTAAATACAAATCTCAGCAACTATACTCAATTCAATAGTCTTTTTTATCCAGATGACGCATTCGTACGAAAGTGGAACTATGGATTCACGATCGGAGGTGGACTCGAGACCACTGTGTCAGAGTTTATAAAATATTTCTTCGACGTTTCTATAATGCCAGATCTTTCTTACCAATATATTCAACCACCATTATTTAATGTAAGAGACCCGTGGGCGCCTAACCAAACTGTTAATCTTGAATTGAGACAGGCAAGAAACGTCTCTATCGAATTAAAAGCAGGAATTAGATTTTTAAGAAAGGTAGTATATGAGGAATAATGTTTACTTTTGAATCATATTTTCAACTCTCTAAATAAGCAATACAGCTGAATTTTTTAAATTAACCTTACACTCATGAGATCTTTACAACTTTCCGTTTTACTACTCACCCTAACAACTAATGTATCATTTTCTCAAATAACGGTTACCAATACGACCTTTCCCAAGATCGGAGATGTGCTCAAAACGGTAACAACAGCAACACCAACTACGCCAATTAATGTAGGTAATGTAAATGGACCGCAGACCTGGTTTTTTAACCAGCTAAATCAAGGCGATAGGATCAATGTAACCTGTAAAGCGCCAAGCTCAAGCCCAGATTTTGTTGGATTTCCTACTGCTGATTTACTTTTAGTTGGACAAGACGATCAAGAGCAGTTTATGGATGTAACCCCGAGCAAAATAAGTGTTATCGGTTTTGGCGGTGCTAATGGGATATTACCTGTTCCTGTTAGAATATCATTTAGTCAATCGCCGACCTATCGTCGCGCCCCTATTAGTTTTATTCAGTCTTCAAGCTCTGTGGGTAAATTTAACTTAGATTTGGGGACAGAGATTTTACCAGACTCGCTTGTATCCTCTTTTCCGATAGCGCTTGATAGTATAAGAATACAATTTAGCAGCGAGGAAAGTGG